>DESI01000059.1:0-19135 GCA_002361235.1 Porphyromonadaceae bacterium UBA3318
TTTAGCGGACAGTAATATAAGATTTTAGATAATAGATGCCCCGTCACGCTATGATGCTCGTGACGGGGCATTGTGCTTTGTTATCGGGGATTAGAACAGGCGGGGGAGGAAGTCGATGAGGTAGTTGCGCCAGTTGTCCCAGGTGTGGCCGCCGTCCGATTCGTGATAGACGTAGGGGTAACGGTGGTCGGCCAGGGTCAGGCGCAGGTCGTCGTTCAGTTTCTTGGTGAAGTCTCCGGTGCCGACGGCTATGTAATACAGCTTCGGTGCCGGATTGAACTGCTTCTGCAGCTTCGCGTCGAAGTTTTTGTAAATATCCGCATTCTGGCCGGCGGCCGCCTCCATGGTCTTGCCAATCTTATTTTTGCGCAATGCCGGGAATGTGTCGGATAGGGAGTTCCAGAGTCCTCCGATCTTGTCGACTGCAGGAGACGATTTGTCGGTGATGGCATTAGTGGTCTGCGCCGAGAACAATCCGACATAGTCGAACGATTCCGGATTATTGAGCGAGATGTAAAGCGTATGCAGCCCTCCGAGCGACAGTCCGGCGATGGCACGGTCAGCCTTGCCGGTACGGGTGCGGTAATGCGAGTCGACATAATCCACCACATCATGCATGAACACGCTTTCTATGGCGCCGAACATCGATGACATATTGTTGGCAAACGGCTTCTGGTCGGGCCGGTCGGGATCGGCGCCGGGAGCAGCGGCAAGTTCGGCGTTGCCGTTGGGCATCACCACAATCATGGGCTTGCATTTGCCCTGTGCCGTCATGTTGTCGAGAATCTGCGCGGCGCGTCCGCAGCCTAACCATGCGTCCTCGTCGCCGCCCGAGCCGTGCAGCAGATATAACACCGGATACCGTTTGTCGGGATTTTTGTCATACTCGGCCGGCAGATACACCGACATGCGGCGTTGCTTGAATCCTTCAAGCGTGCTGGGATACCACACCTTGCTCACCTTGCCGTGCGGCACGTCGGTGTCAAGGAAATAGTCGGCGTTGCCCCCCGGAATGATGAAATAGCTCAGCGTGTCGGCTATGTCGCGAACGGTGTTCGGATTCAGAGGGTCCACATATTTTTTCTCGTCAATCTCGAACTGATAGGTGTACATGTTCGGCGCGAGCTTGGGCGAACGGAATGTCCACACGCCTTTCTTCTCGTCCATCTCACCCTTGCTGAAATCACCGCCGAACGGAAGTCCTATCTTTTTTATCAGACTTTTGTTCCTGATGATGTTGCCCACTACATACACGTCGTCAGGCTGATCCGGTTCCTCCGGTTCGTCATTACGATTACGGTCGTCATCCTCCTCGTCGTCGTCATCACGGTCATGGCCGTTGACGGCCCTCAGCATCTCGGGTGTGAGGCGTAGCGTGAAAGTGACGGTGCTGTCGGAATTCAGCTTTACAGACTTAGGCAGGTCGGCGGCGAGCGTAGGCGACAGCATTGCCATCGCTATACAGACGCACGTATGAATCCGGAAGTTTTTCATAATCGTTATTGTTGGTTATGACAGTGATATTCGGAGTGAAATCGATGGCACACGTCTCTATCAGAGCGTGAGAATCCTCGTTGTCGGTTACTACCGTTACGGGTACGTCAGGATGAAGCAGAGCCAAAGTCAGGGCCAGCTCGCCCTGTGCCGTTCCGTTAATTACAAGTAAATCATCGGCGTTGGCATCCTTCAATTCGTTAAGGTGCGGGATAATATCCTTTAAGGTTTTCTTGGCGTTTGATTCGATGTCGCGGCCTTTATACAGATACCGGCCCGATACGGCATATTCCATCATGTCGGGCGACATGGGTCCGGCTGCCAAAGCCTGTTGCAGCGCTTTGTAACGGCGTGGCCGGAACACCTGCATACACAGCGATGCGAGCGTGATGGGATGGCGGCGTACGTGTCCGTGGCTCCGGGTGATCCAGTTGAAGAACAGCGGCGGCACGATGTAGGCCATAAGCACCACGGCTATCATGCCCACCACCGTCACCTGACCCAACGAGCGCATGGCCGGATGCTGCGCGAATATCAGCGACCCGATGCCTATGAACATGATAAGCGCCGACACAACAATGCTGTTCTTGTACGATGCCAGCACCTTGCGCCGGTACGCATATTCGTATGCCAGGCCCTCGGTGATGAAGATGGTGTAGTCGTCGCCCTGACCGAAGATGAATGTAGCTAAGATTACGTTCACGATGTTGAACCGGATGTCGCAGATGGCCATAATGCCGAGAATCCAGAGCCATGACAGCGCCATCGGCAGGAAGGCGATGGCCGCTAATTCTATGCGGCCGAACGACAGCCACAGGAACGCGAACACGATGAATCCGCAGGCATAACAGATGTAGTTGAAATCATCGGACAGCGTATTGGCTATCGACGAATTCATGGAAGCGACATCGAAGCAGAGACCGTCGAACTGTTCTTTAATCCGGTCCTTGATCGCGCTGATGTCATTCTTCGGCACGTCCACAATCTGCACGATGGCCTTGCGGCCGGCGGCATCGTCGCGGCTGATATTGCCGGCGAACAGCATCGTGAATGTCTCGTTCAGCTCGTCAAACGATTTTGGCGTATATTGCTGCGAGATTGCCTCGTGGAACGGTGCGAAGGCTTCCTCACTGAATCCGAGACGAGCTGCCTCGGCCGGGAGCGAATCGCGGAACAGCGCGCTATGCTCCGTCACGAACCTGTCCCAGCGTGCTAAGCGAGCCTGTTGCGTGGAATCGGAGGGAAGGAAGTCGGCTATATCCGAGCGTTTCGATACCTTGCCGTCGGCGGCGAGGCCGTCAAGCACCCGCGCCGCATGTTCGTTGCCACGCATCGCTTCGTCCCACGACTTGCCCTCGCTCACCACATACAGCGGCTCAGTGGTCTTGCCGCCCGGCATCAGCGACGAGAAATATTCCATGTCGGCGCGGTTCTGAGGCGTCATGTAGTTGATGTTGCGCATGTCGGTGTCGAAACCGGTGTCGAAACTGAACCATGCGAACACCAATGTAAGGCAGCTCAGCACTATCACCAACGGCTTGCTGCGCTCGGGCTTGATGTCGGTTAGGCGTGACAACACGGAGCGTTTCTCCTCGCGAATGACGCGTGGAGAATTCTTGCGCACCAGCTGGGGCAGGAACAGCAGCACGAACAGGATGGTGCCCACCAGAAGCAACGAGCTGAACAGACCCAAGTCGTGCAGCGCCGTGGCGTTGAGCGGCACTAAGCAGAGGAACGCGCCTACGGTCGTGACGTTGCCCACCACCAACGGCGACACAATCTCGCGCAGGGCGAGACGCCGGTTCGGATTCTCTGCCAGATGGTCTATCAGATGCAGCGGATAGTTGATGGCTATTCCGAGTATCACGGACGATATGCCTATCACGATGATGGACACCGAATCGTAGAAGATGGCGATGCCCCCCATTGCGAAAAGCCATCCCCAGCCCACCGACACCACGATGAGCAGGATATTCAGCATGTTGCGGAACACATATATCAGCAACGCCAATATAAGCACGCCCGCGATGGTGCCTGCCAATATGGAATCCTTCTTGATACGGTCGGCGTTACCCACGGCTATCACGGGTCCGCCGGTGAAATGAACGTCAAATGCCGGATCCTGCCGTTCCACATTCCGCTTAACGGCGTTCAGCAGGTTTACTATGCGGCCGTTGTTGTCCGATTCCGATGCGCCGAATCTGGAGTCCATCATCACGATGGCCCTTTTCCCGTCGGGCGAGAGGATATAGCCGTCGAAGTTGTCGAACTCGATGTCCGAACCGCCGGAGTGTATGCGTGCGGCCACGGGCGAGAACAGGCCGAGCGGGTCGCGTGACATGGTCTCGACCGAGAAACCGGCGGCTGGCGACTGCAGCTGCTCCTTGTCGTTCATAAGCTGCGCGGCCGTGTAGCCGGGTATCGCCAACAGCGAGTCGGCGCGGGCATAATCGCGCTCGGTCATGAAGTAGGGGATGTCGTCGTACACGGCCGACACCACGCCCATGATCTGTTCCAGGTCTATCGAGCTGATCACGTCCGGCAGCAGTCCGGCGGTATCCGTCTCCGCTAAAGTCTGCGTTAGCAGGTCGACGCCTTCGGCCAGGCGCTCGGGCGAGTTCTGCGCCGAATCGCGCATCATAACGAAGGCATAGATGCGGTTGGCCCCCGATATGTCCTGGTACACCGACATGGCCTGCTGGTTATCATGGTCAAGCGGCAGGAAGTCGGATATGTCCTCCTTGTAATGCAGCGTCATCACCAATGCCACAAGCACCGCGGTAAGCGCCGCGAAGATGCTCAGGCACAGCCACCGCCGGCGGCGGAACAGATCGTATATGTTCAGAATCAACTTGCTCATACGGCTTGAATGGATTCTTTACAGGCTATTGTTTCTGATTATTTATGGTTTCTGAGGTCGATGAATTTCAACGGCTTGCGCGATGTGCTCGGGAACAATATCTTGTTGACGTCGTCGGGATCCAGTATCTCGATGATGGGCGCCACGCGGATGCGCGAGCGGAAACGGTCCTTGAGTTCCTTTATCACATCGAACGCAGGGCGCGAGTTGAGCCCTACCTTCACCACCACCTCGTCTGTGCCGGCGAAGCTGTCGCGTACCAGTACCACGTAGTTGGCCACGTACGGTGTATTATCCAGCACATCGTATATCGCCGGAGGATAGACGGTGGTGCCTTTCAGCTTTATCATATTGTTCTTGCGGCCCACAATGGGAGTGAGACGGAAGGAATTGCGGCCGCACTTGCACTGTCCCGTAATCTTGCGCGATATGTCGCCGGTGCGGAACCGCAGCAGGGGCATTCCCTCCACGCCGAGCGTGGTAACGACCACCTCGCCCGGCTCTCCGTCGGGCACAGGCTTGTCGTCGTCGCCGATTATCTCCACTATGATCAGTTCCGGATGCACGTGGCCTCCGCAGCCGTAGGGGCATTCTGAGAACGTCGCGCCCATTTCGGTTGACGAATATGTGGCGAACAGCTCCACGTCCCATTTCTCCTTGATTCGTTTTCCGAGGAGATTTAACGAAAAGTCCTGTTCGCGCAGACCCTCGCCGATGCCGATGATGCGGCGTATGCTCGACGCGCGGTAGTCTATGCCGTTCTTCTCGGCATAATCAATCAGCCGGAGGATGAACGACGGCACGCACATGATGGTGTCGGGCTGTATGCGGTGTATGGTGTCCCACTGCAGTTCGGGGATGCCGTTACCCACGCGGATCACCGACGCGCCCAACTCGCGGATGCCGAGGAAATAGGCCAGGCCGGCCATGAAGCGCTTGTCGAGCGTGGTCATAAGCTGGATGATGTCGCCGGGACGCACGCCCGCGCAGCTGAACGATTTCTTCTCGTTGTAGGCCAGCCGCTGCAGGTCGAGTTCAGTGCAGCCGAATGTCACCGGGTCGCCGAGGGTACCCGATGTGGTGATGTAATCAATCACTTTCTCCTTAGGCACGCACAGGAAATCATTGTTGTAAAGCTGCAGGTCCTTTTTGGCCGTGAACGGTAGGCGCTGCAGGTCGTCGACCGTGTGGATGGATGCCGGGTCGATACCGTTGTCGCGGAACATGCGCCGGTAATAAGGCGAGTTGGCGGCCAGATAGGCCACTGCCTCGCGCAGACGCGCGTCCTGAAAATCGCGTATCTCCTCGGGCGAGGCAAATTCTATGTCGTTCTGTATGTCGTTTGATGTCATTGTCGTTATGATTCAAAATTCAAAATTACTTCATAAAGGGCAGGTTGCGGAGCCACGCTATGAAGCGGCCGCGCCATTTGATGGCCTCTGCCGTGGTCTTGTCGGGATTGGCGCCGAACCCGTGGCCGCCGGTCTTGTACTGTATGTAGACGTGCGGCACATGGTTGGCCGTAAGGGCCGAATCCATCAGTTCGGAGTTGTGGTATTTCACGATGGGGTCGTCCACGCAGTTCATCAGGAACGTGGGAGGCATATCGGGGCGTGCGTGGTGTTCCATCGAAAGGGAGTCCTTCATTTCGGGGCTGATGGCGTGTCCTTCACCCAAGAGGCCGCGGCGCGAACGTTTGTGTACCGATTCGTCAACCAACGAAACCACCGGATAGATCGGAGCGATGAAGTCGGGTTTCAATGATACGGACGGCTTGACGCCTACCTGCGACAGCACGTCGGTGTCGAACATGGTGCCGGCCATCAGCGTGAGGTGACCGCCCGCCGAGAATCCCATGACGCCCACCTTGTCCGGGTCGATTCCGTATTTGTCGGCATTCTCACGCACCAGCTGGATGCTGCGCTGCACGTCCTGCAGCATGTCGGGGAAGCGGTTGCCGCGCTTCACAAGGCGGTCGTGGAATATGAAACCGGGCACCGTGCCCACGCGGTATTCCAATACGAAGGCCGCGATGCCCTGTGTGTTGAGCCACCGTGCCACGCCGTCGCCCTCCGTTTCCTTGTCCAGCCAGAAGTAGCTGCCCCCCGGGCATACTATCACAGCCGGCACCCCGTGCCCGCTGCCTGTGCTGTCAGTATCCGTCGCGGAGCCGTTTCCGTGGGGAGCTTCGCTCACCGGGTACGGCGTCAGCCTTACCTTAGACCTGCACCCGGTGCCCTCCCATATATCGAAGGCCTGGCCATGCAGCGACAAGGCCGCGCACAGCGTGGTAAAAAACAATATATACTTAATTCCTTTCATGTTCCAGAATCTGGTTGATTATATAATCCTCTCCTAAAATGGCGTCCACGGTCTTGATGGCCGTCAGCGGTACGCCGCAGATGCCGTGCAGCATCACGTTCTGCCCGGTGAGGTACAGGTTCGAGAGCTTGGTGTGCACCGGTATCTGCGAATAGAGTATGTCCTCCGAATCGTGGGTATAGCCGAACATCGAGCCCTCCTTTACATTGTAATAGTCGCGTATGGTGAGGGGTGAGGAGGTATAGACCTTGTGGATGCACTGGCGTAGATCCGGGAAGATGGTTTCAAGCGCATCGATCAGTTTTGCGCCGCAGTCCTGTTTCCAGTCCAGGTAATCCTGACCGCGCCTGCCTACTGTAGTATTCTCCCACTGCCGCACCTCGTCGAATTCCATGGGACAGTGTATCAGCAGCCTCGATGCGAACGGGCCCTGGTCCGGCTCCGGCGGCGTCATATAGAGGAATCCGTGCGGCCAGCGGCTCTTGTTCTCCTCGTGCGTTGCCTGGTTCCACATCATGCCGTAGTCGCGCAGGTAATAGCCGGTGTAGGGTATGTAAGGGAACCGGTCGGGCTTCAGGTCGATATAGAGCGAGAAAGCCGAGAATGAATTGGGGATGCTGTTGAGGCGGTTGGTGAACGCCGTGGTGAATGTGTTGGAAGGCAGAATCTTCAGCAGCGACACGGGATGGATGGAGGAGATCACCAATTGCGGAGTGAAGGTGCGTCCGGACTTTGTGGTTACGGCCGTGATGGCTTTGTTTTCGACAGTGATGTCTTGCACCGGGTCGCCGGCTACTATCTGGCCGCCCCGGTCGGTGACGCATCCGGCCAGCGCGTCGGCCAGCTGCTGGCTGCCTCCCACGAAGCGGGACGCGCCGGAAATGAACAGTACGTTGATCAGGGCATGGACGTATGCCGGCGAATGGCCGGGACTGCCGCTGTATATAGGGTTAAGGTATGCCAGCAGTTCGCGCAGCACCTCGTTACGCACATGTTTTGCAATCAGCCTGTCGGCCGGCATACTGAACCGTCCGTATTCCCCGGTCATGTCGGCAATGCCGGGGCGGAGATTGAACAGCGGTATGCGTTCCGTAATGTCGAACAGTTCGTCGACGTATGCCTTGATTCCTTCGGCCTCTTCGGGAAACTGAGTGGCAAGAACCTTGACGAAATTCTCCCGGCCCGAGCCAATGATGTACGACTTGCCGTCCTTACCGTAACAGATGCGGTCGGTGCAGTAGGGGTTGAGGTGTTCTATCTTCAGCCGGTCTAGGATGCCGAGATAATCGCATATCCTGGACAGGTTGCCTCCGGGCTGGAATCCGCCCATGATGTGCATACCGGTCTCGAACAGTTTGTCGCCGCGTCGGAAGCATTGCAGCCCGCCTCCGATGGTGGCGTTTTTCTCTATCACAGTCACCTTGTATCCGTTGCGCGCCAATAGCGCTCCGGTGCAAAGTCCGCCGAGTCCGGCTCCGATTATCAGGCAAGTCTTGTCCATAGCGTCTACAAGGGTTGTAACAGACCCTCGTCGGTAAGTAAGAAAGAGATGTCGGCCTCCGACTGCGCGTCCTCGGGCCACACCGTGTGAATGAAATGTAAGTTATCGGGGATGTGCGGCGTATTGACCGCCACATCGTATTGTTCCAGCGATTCGATGTATGCCGTGACCTGTACGTCGGGATGCACCAGGGCGAACAGCAGCGGCACCACGCCGACTCCGGCATTGTGTATGGCCACCGAGCGGCAGGAGGCGGGCAGATGGTCAATGGCCATGGAATAACTGTCGGCCTTGCGCAGTGCGCGCTTGCATTCCGACACGGTCTTCCATCCGCGCCATGCGTATTTGTAAAGGACGAGGGGAATGAAGTATTCCGTATTTTCCTTGCGCCGGGCTGTTTTATTGTAAGCCTCGCGGATAATGGCCCGTGCGCGGGAGGCCTGCTTCAGCATCGTCAGCGGCGACTCCGGGTCGTATGGAATGCGGTCGAGCACTTCGATCGAGATGTCGCCCTTGCGCAGCATGAAGTCGAGTTTCGGCAGCACATGTCCGGCGCCGTGCAGCACTAATGGCAGTATGTCTAATTCCAGCTCGCGCGCCAGGTGGAACGCGCCCTGATGGAACCGCGATATGGAGCAGTCCTCCGAACGGGTGCCCTCGGGGAACACCATGATGGAATAACCCCGGTCGCGCAGGTCGCGCAGCTTGGGCAACAGGTTGTCGATGCCGGCCGAGACGGGATAGTATTCGGCATAGCGTATCATATTGCCGAACACCGAATTGTTCCATACCCAGTCGTTGGTCAGGAATACGATCTTGGGATAGAGGGCCATGATCACCGGGAGGTCCAGGTGCGACTGATGGTTGCAGACTATCAGCGCAGGTTTCCTGAAATCTTCCTTGTCGTTTATGTACTTCACGGGCGATGCCGCGGGCAGATGGTTGCCGATGTATCGCGACACTTGCTGCAGCTTGCGGTGGTAGCGTGTGCGTTTCTTCTCGTTCGACCTGCCGAACTTGAACAATGCGACGCCCAGGGGAGTGAGCACACCCAGGCAGCTGACCAGATAGAACGACAGTGCATAGAGCGAGCGGAACAGGCGGCGCAAGGTCATGGCCGCGGGTTTGGGCTGCCCGTTTTTGCGCGTGAAGAATTTCCATTCACGGTTGAAGGCCCGTTTCTGCCGGAAATAATACCATGTGCGGACCGGGATGCCGTAGACGATGGCCGCGACGCAGAGTATGGTGTTCAGTATGCTGATGCGTGTGAAGTCGAGTGCCGGCTTGAAATGCGACACCCGCTCCGCTTGCGGCGGATAATAGACATCGATGGGCACCGATACGATCCTTACGCCGTTCCACGCCGCGAACACCAACAGCTCGAGTTCGGCCTCGTAGCGGTAGGTAAGCATCCGGAGTCCGTGCAGATGCTTCAGCGGATATACGCGGTATCCGGTCTGGGTGTCGGTCAGGTTCCTGCCCGTCTGCACGCGGAACCAGAAGTTGGAGAATTTGTTGGCGAACGAACTCTTGCCGTTTATGTCCACTTTGGTCAGGTCGCGGGCCCCGACCACAAGCGCACCGGGATGCTCGATTACGGCCTGCAGCATCTTCGGGATGTCGGAGGCGCGGTGCTGGCCGTCGGAGTCGATTGTAATGGCATAATCGAAACCGCGTCGGCGCGCGTGCGTCAGACCCGTTTTCAGCGCGTATCCCTTGCCTCGGTTGCGGGGATAGGACACTATGTCGGCGCGGTCCTTGAATTCGCGCAGCACTTCGGCGGTGTTGTCGGTGCTGCCGTCGTTCACCACTATAACATCCGGAGCATATTCCAGCACATCGGTCAGTACGCGGGCCAGCGTCCCGGCATTGTTGTATGTCGGGATAATCACGCAGCCGCCGTGGCTGCGCATGGCCTTGCTGACTGATGCCTTGGTCATTGCTCCTGAAGTATTAGCGAGAGTTTTGCCATCACCGCGTTGTCGGCGATGGAGCGGGCCGCGGCCTGCAGCCTGACAGTGCCCGGCTCCGCGCCGTCCGTAATCTTGCTGAATTCATAGCGCACTTCGGGGGTGGCCTGCGGTTCCATCACGATCAGGAATTTGGCGTTTACCACTTCGCGGACGGAGTATTCCTTGCCTCGCAGCGCGCCGAACAGCTCCACGGCCATCTGCACGATGCAGACGCCCGGAGTGATAGGCTTTTCGGGGAAATGGGCTTTATATATGATGCTGTCGGGGAGCAGACGGATGTCGGCGGTCATGGCCTCCGGGTCCGTGCGCCCGATGCGGTACATGTTATTGTTGAGAGTCATGGGCAAGGGGTGTGAATGAGTAGGAGATGTCGTGTGCAAGGTTGCGCACGGTCAGTGTGGAGCCGTTCTGCAGGACGTCGTGCTTCTTCGGCATCCGGTCCGAGAGGCCGTAGAGCCTGTCGAGGCAGACGCGCAGGTCGGCGCGCAGCACGCGCTTGATGTACCATTTGTCTAAGAACGACACCACGTGGTTCAGCTTGACTTTGCCCCGGCGTATGTCGTAGGTGAAGTCAAGGGCCGAGACACCGAACTCGTTGATGATGCTGCCGGATATGGCATTGTTGTCCAGACGCGTGAGGGCTACGCCGGTCAGTCCGGCCTTCTGCATGGACATCTCGAAGCCATAGCGGAAGACGGTGTCCTGCGGCAGTGCGTCCGGGTTCTGACTGTATGCCGACAGCCCGCCGGTAAGGAGCAGACTAAGATATACTAAAAAGCGCGTCATTTACGGGCGAAGGTGTCTTTATGTTCTGAAGCTTTATCTCTGTGCGGTCGCCGTTCTTCTCATACAGTTCTATCTGCTGCACCTGACAGTCCGTGCGGCGGAACTTCAATATGATTTTGGAGAACATCTGCTTGATATTCTTGCGTTTGGGCACGAGGGTTACATCCCATGTCGGTGCCGTCTCGTTGATGGTGATGGTGAAGTCGCCGGTGTCCGACAGGGCGCGCCCCGTCACGGTGCTCATCATGATGCGGGCTATCTCCTTGAACAGCTTGTTGTTGCGGGTGTCTATCACGTCGTTGCGCTTATTGTTGGCCACCGACACCTTCGCGCCGTTGAGGATGAAGGTGTATTTGTAAGGCGACACATATTCCCAGCGCAGTTTGTCGGGCTTGCGGTAATACATCTTGCCTTTCGACACCATTTTCTCGCGGAGCATGGCCAGATGCTTGGTCTGTGTGAAGTCGCAGGTCATGGAGGGCATCCTGGCCGCGGCCGCGTTGATTTTGGCTGCGGTTTCCTTATATCGTACTCCGGTCAGTGTCGCGGAAAAAGCGGGCAGCGACATCAGGACCAGCATTGTAAGCAAAATCAGTTTCTTCATCATCTTCTAATTCATTTATAGGCCACGAGGGCGCATCCGGCCATGATCAGGAACACACCGATCCAGCGGGTCATCGGCACCGTCTCGTGAAACACCAGGATGGCCATGAAGGCGGCTATCACGTAGCTGATGCTTGCCAGCGGATAGGCCATGCTGAGAGGGTAGTGCTTCAGTATGTACATCCAGAGGATGGACGCGCCGGCGAACAGGGCGCCGCAGGCGGCGAATGCCCAGTTCGTAAGGAGGCTCAGCCAGAATTCGGACGTCCATGAGAAGGCCGGCATTCGAGCCAGTGCGATCTTCAGGGCGACCTGGCCCACGGCCAGCATCAGGCTTTGAAGCACTGAGAGTCCTATCAGCAGCCACATGGCGAGACGAGTGTTAGTTTAATCAACGACACCGACTCTCCGGCCCGTGTCACGACCAGGGCCGACTTCGGCTCGCCGGGGAGGGGCGAAAGGCGCCGGCAGGCGGAATATACACTCTCCGCATCGGCGGAGGCGCAGAGGAGGGATTCAGCCTCGGCTTCCGCCTCGGAACAGCCAGAGAGAGGGGTGCCTTTGGCGGAAAGGGAGCGGATGGCTTCTTCCAGCCTGCGGGGAGAGGGACGGTGTAATATAATGACCTTCTTCAATTCGATTGGTTTATCGCCGAGAGGCTCGGAGGCCAGCATAAACGCGGCGGATGCCTCGCGGAAATCGGCGGGGGCTATCTCCGGATGCGCGGCGTGGCGGATCTTTCGGATGGCGTCGGTCAGCTCGTCGTGGCAGCCTACTAAGGCGTTGCTGATCTCGCCGGCGCGGATTTGCAGCCAAGCGTCAAGCAGCGCGCTGGTGAACGAGACGCCTCCCTGCGAATAGGTCATGTTATAGCCGTGGCATTTCAACAGGATGCCCGTCATGGAGGCGATGGTGTTGTGGGTAGACTGCATGAACAGCGTGGGCTTCAGCAGTTGTTCGCCGTTGCGGCAGATGTCGGTCAGGAATTTCTCGGAATTCTCCATGCATCCCATCGACGTGCCGGTAATGATGGCGTCGGGACATTCGATGCCGCTCTGACGCAACGCCTCGAACGACGTGTACACGGCGCGCTTCAGGATGCGGCACATACGGCGCGCCTCGCCGGGCGTCACATATTTCCTGACATCGGCTTCCCCGTCGTGCAGACAGCTGCCGGATATGATGTAACATTTGTTCATGCCGTTCATTCCGCTTTAGAGATTATCAACGCGCTGTCGTTGCCGCCGAATCCGAACGAATTGTTCATGACGTGCGTCAGCTTTGTATCGAACATCGTCGCCATTACCGGCGCATGGTCTGGGTCGGTGGGGTTGACGCATCTCAGTGATGCCGGCACGAACGAGTGGCGCAGCGCCAGTATCGAGATTACGGACTCGATGGCTCCCGATGCACTTGTGGTGTGGGCCGTGAAGCCCTTGGTGGACGAATAACAGGGCACCTTGTCGGGCCATATACGCTTTATGGCCGCCAGCTCCGAGTCGTCGTTGTTTGGGGTGCCGGTGCCGTGGGTGTTGATATATGAGATGTCGTCGGGACGGAGACCGGCCGATTTCAAAGCCTTGGACATGGCTAAGAACGGCCCTTCGCCGTTGTCGGACGTGGCGGTCTGATGGAAAGCGTCACAGGCATTGCCGTAGCCGGACAGGACCGCCAGCGGTTTTGCCCCGCGTCGGCGTGCCGATTCCTCACTTTCCAGCACAAGGTATGCCGCTCCTTCGCCGAGGTTGATGCCGCAATGGGCGCGGTCGAACGGCGTGCAGGGCTGTGACGACAGTATCATCAGCGTGTTGAAGCCGTTGAAATGGAACCTGGACAATGCCTCGGTCCCACCGGCAATGACGCGGTCGGCAAGGCCGGCCTTGATCATGTTGGCGCCCAGTATCATGGCGTTGGCAGCCGACGAGCAGGCTGTGGACGTTGTCGTGACCATCCGGAACGGCCCGCACATCGACGCCATCAGGTCGGTGGCGCTGCCGCAGTCGTTGTATTGCAGATTCTGAGCGGACTCGCCTTCGAAGTCGTGCTGCAACGCCTCGGCGAAATGCTTCTCGGTATAATCCATGCCTCCCACGGTGGTGCCGTTGATCAGCACGTCGTCGCACAGGTCGTCGGGCGACAGGCCGGCGTCGGCCATGGCCTCGCGGGCCGCGATGGCTCCGATCATGACGGTGCGCATACGGCTCACAGGCGCTTCAGCCCGGAGCATGGCGGCCAACTCTGCGTCGGATGCCGGTACCTCGCCGGCAGGCAGGTCACGATGAACGGTATCGAGATACTTCACCGGCCCGATGCCCGAACGCGATTCGCGCAAGGCCGTCAGTGTGGCGTCGACGCCTATGCCAAGCGCCGACACTATCCCCATACCCGTCACATATATCTTCATGCCGTGTGGGGGTCCTTATTTCTTGCGGTTCTTGCTTACGTAGTCGGCGATGCTGGCAACGGAGCTGAATATCTTCTTGCCCTCGGCCGGATTGCCTAACTTGATGCCGTATTCGCGTTCCATCAGCACTATCAGCTCAAGGGCGTCGATGGAGTCAAGGCCAAGGCCCTCGCCGAACAGTGGTGCGTCGGCGTCGATGTCGGCCGGGGTCATGTCCTCGAGGTTCAGGGCCTCGATGATCTGTTCTTTCAGTTGGTTTATCAGTTCTTCCATAGTTGAAGTATTTAGTCTTTGGTGTATAAATTCAATATTGCTTTATAATTGTCGTCGTTTTCGTAATCGACCCACCCGGATACTATCAGCGTCGTGTCCGATTCGTCGAATGCCGCCTGCACGGTCCGAGTTTCCGCCTCGCGGTCGTATTGCGGCAGGACGTACATTGAGCTTTCGCCCTGCATCTTGTGGCGGATTGCAATTTCGCCGGTCACGATGTTGGCCAGCGTATATACGAACAGCGCCGGGGAGGGGTAGTAATTCTCCGGGTTGCGGATGGTGTTCTCGTAATTGCGGTCGGTGGCCAGCGAGCCGGCGCGGCCGAAAAGTATCACTGACCCTTCAGCCTTCTGTTCCGGGGTCAGGCCTTCCAGCAAAAGCTCGGCAGCCACGAATCCGGTCTTGCACAGACCGTCCATCTTGAAGAATTTGGAATATCCGTTGCAGACTTTACGATATATTTCCGACAGGGAGAGTCCGCACAGCGAATCAATCCTGTTGCCGTCTGTCCTGACGCATCCGGGTTGTATCTCGACTTGTTTCAGCAGTCTCATTCGGCACCTCCTTTCCTGTAGCATATACCGGCGTTGGAGCCTCCGAAGCCGGACAGCAGTTTGATGAAAGCCTTCTTGTCCGTGGCGCGCGGCGCATCCGTCACATTCAGCCTGCGTGACGTGCCCTGCGCGGTGAATCCACGGGTGGGAATTATGGCGCCGTGATCCACGGCCTGCATCGACATAATGGTCTCGATCACACCGGCGGCGCCGAGCGTGTGGCCGAAGTAGCCTTTCAGTCCGTTGACCGGAACCTGCGCGAGTCCGGCACGGTCCACGGCTATGGATTCCATCTCGTCGTTATAGTTTGTTGCGGTGCCGTGCAGGTTGACGAACGCCAGATTCGTGGCATCCACGTGCTTCAGCAGGTCGCGGAGCACGCGGTATGAGCCTTCGCCGGTGCGCGACGGCCCGGAAATATGGTTGGCGTCGTTATGGTTGGAGGATGCCACATATACCCAGTCTGACTCGCCGACATGGTCGGTGGCTTCAAGTATTATGGTGCCGAAGGCCTCGCCGAGGTTAAGGCCGGTGCGATTGGCGTCGAACGGCTTGCATACCTCGGGACTGAGCGCCTTGAACGACTGGAAGCCGGAGACAATGAACCGCGACAGCAGGTCGCCGCCTGCCACCACGGCACGTCGGTACTGACCGGAACGTATCATGCGCGCCGCCATCAGCTGGGCGCATACACCCGACACGCAGGCGTTTGATACGGTGACGGGTGTGTTCCCGTTATCGAAATGTCCGGCTATCTTGCGGGCCGACCAGTCAAGATACGCGCGCGGGTCATCGGGATTGCTTTCTAACAGGTCAACGTTCCCCTTGGTGGAGGAAAGAATGAATATCGTGCCGGAATCCGACAGATCGGCATTGCCGGCGGCCTGCGATATACAGTAGATGCACAGGGCTTCGAACAGAGTCAGTGCGTCGCGGCCCGGCATATCCTTAAGTTTCTCGTTCCAACAGTCGCGTGGCAGCAACGAGCCTACGAATGTCTCGGGCAGTCCGAACGCGCCGGGACGCGGCTTCAGCTCGCTGCGTCCCTGACACAGCGCTTCGTAATTGCTGCCGGACCCTTCGCCAAGCGGAGTGACCATGTATGTGCCTCTTGCGACTATGTTCATAGCACTTCCCATTTCTTTTGCCAATTACGGTAGAATTCCGGCGACTCCCACACCAGCTCGTAGTTGCGGTCCATGAACACCTGCACCGAACGCCCTGTGGCGCAGACCGTACCGGTGTCGCGGTCGCGTATCTCGTAGTCGAACACTATCTTAGCCGACTCGGAGGGGCGGTAGGTGATGATGATTTCGGGATGCGACTCATAGCGCAGCGGCGACTTGAACTTGAAGTCCATCTCCACTAACGGCGCGTAGTAGCCGTTGCCGAAAATGGTCATGTATTCCAGACCGTACCTGGCGCCGAACGCCTCGCGCGCATCCTCGAAATAAAGCATGTACGACCCATGCCACACTATGTTCATCGAATCCACTTCGCTGAAGCGGATCTCGAACGGATGTACGGCGGTCAGTGTCTTCATGCTTTTCCGGTATTTGCGGCCTGTGACTCGATATCGCTCAGTGCTATCTTCATGGTGGCTTCCGCTATTGTCTCGTCGCCGCATACGGTCCGGCCTTCCACCATCAGCATCCCCATGATTTCCTCCACGGTGTTAATGGAGGTGCGTATGGTTTCGCCCGCTGTGGGGAGTCGGTGTATCTTGAAACCACGCACTGCGCCGATGAAGCCGAGCTGAATGCCCTGTTTCAGCACATATTTGTTGTAATAGCCGATGCGCGCGGCGCAAGTCTGCGCCATGTTCTCGATCAGTCCCGGCGCGGTGAAACGTCCCTGCTCGGTGAAGATATTTTGGTCCGAAACTTCCGTTTCGGTCACGGTAAGAGAGGGGTCGTAGTGCAGCAGACGGCCTACCATTATGAATGGCGGTTGCTGCGGCAGAAGCTCGTGAATGTCGATGCTTGCGAAATCAGTCATCGGTCCGGAGGTTTCAGTCATCAGTCCAGAGATTGAAGTAGTTGTACCATTGTTCGGGGTATTGGCGCACGGTCTGCTCCAGCAATAAGGCATATTGGCGCACCAGGGCCTCGGCGCGTTTGCGGGGAGGCATTTCGATCGGAGCCGTCAGCTCGCGCACGGTGATGCGGTATTTCTTCCTGCCGGCTTTCATCACGGCCACGAACAGCATGGGCGTCTGTTTGGCGGCTGCCAACAGGAACGGTCCCTGCGGAATCCGGGCGTCGGCACCGAACAGGGGCACATGGTACGCCTTGGCCGAGCCGAACACGCGGTCGGCCGGCATGGAGACTATCTCGCCATTGTCTATGGCTTCGTTCAGGGTGAAGATGTGGCTCATGTCCTGACGCATCGGCACCATGCGGATGTTGCCTCGCCCGAACAGTTTCGAACGATTGGCCATCACCGTTTCCTTCTCGCCGGCGAACACCAGCGCATTGATGCGTTTCAGCTCCGACACGAGCGAATATCCGGCCAGCTCGTAGTTGCCTATATGCGAACTCAGCTGCACGAATGCGGAAGGCTGACGCTGAAGGCGGTCGAAATGCTCGAAGCCGTCTATTTCGATGTCGAACTTGTGTCCGGCATACATATAGAACCGGTCGATCACCACCTCGGAAAAGGCACAGAAATTGCGCCACACCATCCGGGCCGATTCGCAGCGGTTCAGTCCCAGGCGCCGGCGTGCGAAGCTGTATGCCGTGCGCCGTCCGTTGCCGTTGACCAGCAGTGTGGGCGGCAGTACGAAGATGCGTGTAAAGACATAAAAGAACCGTACATCGATCACCAGCATTATGCGCACGAGCCACCGATGCATCCATCCGTTGCCGTATGTGGTTCCGGACCAGTCGTTATGTGTCAGTTCCGCCAACTATCCCTATCAGCCTACCTTAGTGGCGATGTATTTGTAGAAATCGTCCAGGGTCTTGACGTTGGCCATCTCCTCGGGCTTGATCTTGAAGCCGAAGTTCTTCTCCACAATCACCACTATGTCCACGAAGTCGAGCGAGTCGATGCCAAGGTCCTCCTTGAGGCTGGCCTCGGGCTTGATTGAGTCTTCGTCTATCTCCAGGTCGTCGATTAAGAATTTGTTTACTTTCAGTTCGATATCAGTCTGATTCATCTTGCTAAAAACGTTTGTCGGGAGTCGTATGGAGTCCCGTAGAAATTCAGTTATGAATGCGCACCGGCTATGGGGGGGCGGATGCGTTATGCCAAAGAGCACACCAGGATGGAGTGTCCCTGGCCGAGATTGTCGTGTACGGTGTCGACCTTGAGTCCGGCTTCGTGCACGAGTCGGTACAGGTCCTCGGAATGGAACATCTTGCTGTTGCCGTTGGCGAGGGCCGTGAAGTAGAGGCTGGTCAGCGTCAGGCAGAGGGCGGCGGGTTCGAAGCTCTGGCGGTCCCACAGCGTCTCCATTATGTATAGGCGCGAATCCGCGTCCATCACCTTGGCGGCGCGGCGAAGGATGCTGACCACCTGCTGCTCGCTGAAGCAGTCCAGGAACTGGCTCATCCACACGGCGTCGAACCGATGGCCCGCAGGCATCTCCTGTGATTCGTCCAGCAGGTTGACGCCCATGCCGTCTATACGGTCGGCTCCGGGGTGGCCGTCCACATTGCTGCGCATCATGCCTATCTGCTGCGGCAGGTCGAGGATGGTGACCTGCACGTCGGGGTCGTGTGCCACGCACTGCAGGGCCCAGCGGCCGGTGTTGCCACCTACGTCCAGCAGCGTGCGCGGACGGCTGGCGAACACGATGTCCAGCGCCTCCGGAAACGAACTGTCGCTGTAGAAATGGTCGAAACCGAACCAACTATTCTGCACCTCCTTAGGTAACGAAGAAAGACCCTCGTATATTGTAGGCCAGTCGCCTAAGGTCGGGAGGCCGGCGGGCTTGCCTTCCTTCAGGGCTTCGTCCAGGTGGAACCAGCCGCGGTAATTCACGTCGTGGTTGAAATCGATGTTGGCGCGCGTGGCGGCGTCATTTATCAGGAACCAACCGGTCTTGGAGAGGGTGAAACGGTCGGTGTCGGGGTTTATCAATACGATGCCGATGCACAGGGCAGCCTCAAGCAGACACTTTGAGGCATATTCCGAGATCTCGGCGCGGGCCGCCACCTCAGGGATGGTCAGTCCGTGTTCGCTGTCGCGGAGCATGTCGAGGATGCCCCACTTCAGCATGATGCGTGCGGTCTGGAACACTACGGGCCCGAATGCAATCATCTCAGCCTCGCGCTGCGCTTCGCGCGCGCTGAGACGTTCCTTGCAATACCGCTGCTTTAAACTGTCAGAAAGATGCATATTATTAATTTATTAGTTATG
>DESI01000059.1:19415-20328 GCA_002361235.1 Porphyromonadaceae bacterium UBA3318
TGCTGTATTATGAGTGCAAAGTTACGAAAATTATGCAATACTAAAAAATTTTAACACTTTTGGCGTGTGTCAAAACGGCAAAAAAATGTCCGAAAATAGTACTATAAAGTGCGCTATTCTGTTCCAAGACGCCCAAAATAGGGAATAAAACGACAACAGCCATTATAGGACAGCAATCGTTATATGGGGGCCTATTGATCAGTATCCTATCCCGGAGATCTAACCCATTTAGGGTTTTGATCAAATTTTATTTGTCGCCGTAATGTCCTTTGATTGAAACCACGTTGACAATTACGTTGTCATCTTCAATGGTGTAAATCATTCTGTCGCATTTGCTGATTTCCCGGCTCCAAAACCCTGTCAAATTGCCTTTCAGTTGCTCGACATGCCCTGTGCCGGTTTTCGGATGCAACCGGAGTTCTTCAAATAAGACAGCAATTTTCTTTAATGTTTTCTTTTGCCCGGACTTGCGCCATTCTTTCAGATGCTTAGATGCTTCTGGCATAAGAATCAGCTCGTAAATCATACGCCTAACATGTCTCTTATTTCATCCATTGAATAGGCTCGACCTTTCCCGGCCTTCATTTCAAGTATGCCTCGCTGAACAGATGCCATATTTTCCGGGTCGTTAAACCACGGATCTCCAGAGGGGGATGGGTTTTCGCTTACTTCTATGGCTACGGAATTTGCCTTTGAAATAAGGAGGGTTTCTATGAAATTCTTTAAGCTCTTGCCCTGTGCTACTGCCATTATGGAGAGCTTTTGCAACGTATCGACCGGAAGGTCAATATTTTTGCGCTTGATATTGAGTGAAGTTGCCATATCTTTTGATTTTTATGGTTGCAAATACCTTAATTCCGCAACACTTTGATTTAACTTTATTTATAAGTGAGGCTGTGTCGTAATTAAGGTT
>DESI01000089.1 GCA_002361235.1 Porphyromonadaceae bacterium UBA3318
AGAGGTACTTTTTCAGTGCCCTCTTTTCATCTGTAATTCTTTTTATATGAATAACAAGAGAATAGAGCCAATTGTTACCCCGCAACCCAATATTCTGTGACAGCAGCAGCCCGTATTACCTGTATTCCGCATACCGGGCGCCTTTGGGTGTGGGGTCCGTTACCCGGACAGGCTTGTCGTACACCATCTCTATCAGTGCCTGCAGGTTGCGGGCGCCCTCGGCACGGGCACGCTCTATGGTGCCGTTACGATACAGAAGTTTCGTCGACTTTTCCTTAATCTTGGCCTTAACGGCGTTTTCTTCCGCGATAGTGAACTTATCGCTGCGGAACATCGCCATCCTGCCTATGGCCTTGGTGTCGATCACTTCCCACGAATTCTTGTCGGTAGCCTCGTACAGTTCCACTGTTTCGGGCGGAAGCGTGATTTTCACCGTATCACCGGAGGCATTCACCTGCAGCTTCTCCAGATCGAACGACACGCTCCCCTTCTGCTTCTGGATGGCGAACATCACCTTGTCGTTAATGGTGTCAAGCACCGGCACCTCGCTGTAGATGTCAACAGTACACAGCCGGGCCATGGTCTCTACCCTGCTCACCTTCCCCTTGCTGACATCGATTGTCTTATCAGGCGACGTCAGGCCGAAATACAGGTAGAGTCCGGCCGCCACGACTGCAATCACCACGGTTGCGGTCAGTATGAGTTTTGCTTTCTTAATCATTGCAGCCGATGTTTAGGGTTTGAAATCGACACTTGCCGTGTAGCCGTTGGCCTCGAACAGCGTCTCGAAGTATTTGCGGGCCTTGCGCTCGGCGGCGTCTATAAGCTGTTGCTTGAACTCGGGATTATCCTCCACCTCCTTTTTGAACGAGGCGTTGGCCTGCTCCTTTATCTCGGCCCGTTCCTTGGAGTCGAGGTTGGATCTCAAGGGGCCGATGTTCTCGTACTCCTTGCGCATCTCCATGTCGCGCCCCGCAATCTCGGTCCTGACCGGAGGCAGTGTGACCCTGACGGTTTTCGCATCCTCGTCATACACTATGTCGTCCATCTGCATGGCCGACAGATCCACATACGCGCGCATATAGGAGTCGTAGGAATAGACCGCTATCCGTTTCCCGATGGTGTACCAGTCGGAGCTTTCCATCCTGGCCGTCTTGGTTATGGCCATCGAGGCGAACACCATTTTGTCGCCCGACTTGATTTCCTGATATATACCTGTATGGTCGGGCTGTCCGGTCTTGGAACACGCGCCTAACATAAGCAGCCCGACCATTCCCGCGAAAAATTGCTTCATTTGTCTCCTATTTAATCGCACTATTTGACCGCAAACCGGCATATAGGTTTACTTGCCAAGTTTCAGTATAACAAACGAAATCTTACGGGAAATGTTCGGGTTTTACTGGATGTCAACTATTCAAAGTATAGGCATTCAGTATCTCCAGCGCGTTGCGGGTGGCTATGAGGCAGCAGTTCAGGCAATGGTCGCGGCCACGGTTCTGTTTGCCGCAACACACCGTACCGAAATGTTCCTTAAACTTCGTATACATTTCCTTGGCGGCAATTGTGGCTCCTTTTCGGTCAGCGCCCATCGCAAGTCCGGTGGCCATGATAGCACCGCTTAAGGCACCGCACGTCCCCTCGTCGAACGTCGCGCCTATGCCGCCCCTGAAGCCCACGGCCAGCGACCGCAACGTCTCGTCGTCCAACGCGCATCCGGCCGCATGGCTCACCGCCAATACCGTCGTTTCCGAACACGAAGTCCCGGCCAGTCTCAGCGTCCTCGCCTCATCCTCTCCTTTCAATATGTCAATCTCCATTGATGTCAAGTAGTCTGTTTTACTCACAAAGTTAATACTTTTCTTCCGATTTCCAATCCCCTGACTTATTGCGTTGCTCCAAAAATACAGGCTCCTCTATGTCAACACATCGATGTCGACATAGAGGAGCCTTATAATAGCTAATGACGGGGATTCAGGCCTCTACCGGGGCCTTTCCGCCAAGGCACCAATCACTTATGTTTGGATTTGCTAACATTGTATATGCCGGGGTTGGCCGCACGCAAGGCTTCGAGGTCAGACTGTGTCGCCTTCCTGAAACCGTTGGACTTTGCAGGATAACCCGTAACGGTGAGTGTCCCGCCGCCGAATCCGTCGCTTTCGAACACAAACTGTTCTTCAAGCAATACGTCGGCACCCTTGGCCTTCAGCAGATTTGCCACCAGATTGCCCTTGCGGGTCTCCAGCGACATTCTTTTGAATGGATTCCAGCCCCATTCCACGGTAGCCGTGGCCTGTTCCATCACCTCAAGCTCCGTGACGGTGGGATACTGCACCACAGCCGTCTGCACCTCGGCGATGTACGACGTCTTTTTGACGGTGGTGCAGGAACTCAGGGTTGCCACCGCCAGCACGCCGATTAATAATATCTTTTTCATATCCGTAGTCTATAGGTTCATATTCGCGGTTTGAGGTTACCGCACGTTTATTTATGAGCCTCGCAGGGAAGTTTCCTGAAATTCTTGTAGGTAGCGGGATAGCCGGTCACGGTGATCTCGCGGATGGAACCTCGTCTGATCTTCATGTCGAACTGCGGGTTCACCAGAATATCGGCATTACCGTTAGCCTTCAGGGCCTCGGCCACGGCCGTGGCCTTAACGGAATTGGTGCCTCCCCTACGCACGCTGCGGGGCACGTCGTAGTAGAACGAGATCTTTTTCTGCGACACCTCCAGGTCGGCCTCCGAGCCGGCGGCGACTACGGTGCTGACATCCTGGGTCGTTGCAGTTTTCTTCACTGTGGTACAGGATGTTACACACAGCACAGACATCGCGGTCATAACCGTCAGAAACAGTTTCTTCATAATAGGTTACAGGTTAGTTATAGTTAGTACGTTATATGTGTATGTTTTTGTATTCTGAAATGCAGCGGTCTGAGTCTTGGCTTTCAAGTCAAAATTGAAGCAGCAAGTCAATTTAAAGTCAAGTCAAGTCGTATGAAATTCCGGGTGCAAAGTTGCGCATAATTATCTAATCCGCCAAATTTTTCCTTAAAATATTAAAAAAAAGAGAACAACAGCAACCGTTTGGAATTGTGGCCGAAATAGGTTAACTTTGTGGGAAATACAAAGGACCCTTTCGATATGACACAGATGCCGGTAAAATACCCGATCGGAATTCAAAGCTTCGAGATACTTCGTAAGCTGTCTTACCTATATATTGATAAGACTGAGCTTATCTACAATCTTGCCATGACCAGTAAGTGCATTTTTCTGGCAAGACCGCGCCGCTTCGGCAAGAGCCTGCTGTTATCAACCGTTCAGGCATATTTCGAGGGTAAAAAGGAATTGTTCAAAGGTCTTGCCATCGAGCAGCTGGAGACGGATTGGCAGCCTCATGCCGTGCTGAAACTCAGCCTTGCCAGCTATAATCCAAGCGGCAACGGCAATCTGGAGGAAATACTCGACACCCAGTTTCGTGAATGGGAAAAGGGATATGATGTTGAAACCGTTTCCCGGGATTTCTCGTCCCGTTTCAGGAATGTAATAATGGCGGCCTACAATTCAACCGGTCATCCGGTCGTAATACTCGTAGACGAATACGACAATCCCCTCATCTCCAATATGCACGCCAAGGACAGGCTCGAGGAGCACCGGCTGCTGCTTAAGTCCATATACGTCAACATCAAGGACCTGGACCAATACATCCGTTTCACTATGCTGACAGGCGTGAGCCGTTTCAGCAAGATGACCATCTTCAGCGGACTGAACAACCTGGAAGATATATCGTTCGACAACGAATATGCCGCCATCTGCGGCATAACGGAAGATGAACTGCATTCCAACTTCCGGGAAGGAATTTCCAATCTGTCTGACAAATACTCCATAAGCACGGAGGAGGCAATCACCCTGCTTAAGACTCATTACGACGGCTATCATTTCTCGGAAGAATGCCCGGACATCTATAACCCTTTCAGCCTGCTGAACGCCCTCAAAAAGAAAAAGATAGATGCCTATTGGTTCCAGAGCGGCACTCCGGAGTTCCTGATACGCCGCATCCAGTACAGCAATGAATTCCTGCCTGACATGTTCGATGAATCGGTGGAGGGCCGAATTCTCTCGTCGAGCGATATCCTGGACTCGCGCCCCACGTCCCTGCTTTATCAGACCGGTTATCTGACCATCAAGCGCTTCGAGATGCCGGACGTTTATCACCTCGGCATACCCAACCTGGAGGTGCGCAAAGGCTTGTTCCAAAACCTGGCCAGGTATTATTTCGACAAGGACGACACCGTGATCTTCAACCATGTGCGCGAAGTCAGGAAGCTGCTTGAGGCTAATCAAATCGGCGAGGCGATGAAGCGTCTGCGCACGTTCATGGCCGGCATACCTTACGAATTCGCCGACAAGGCCACCGAGCTGCATTACGAAAACAATCTGTTCATCATATTCATGCTGATAGGTGTGGATGCACGCCCGGAGTGGCATACGTCCGACGGTCGCATTGACCTGTTGCTGAGCATGCGCAATTACATCTACATCATCGGGCTGAAACGCGACGGCACCCCCGACGAAGCATTGGCCCAGATCAAAAAGAAAGACTACGCCCGTCAGTTTGCCGCCGACCCACGTCCAATTGTGAATCTCGGCATCACTTTCAGCACCCAGACCCGTAACATCACCGCCTGGAAGGCAGAGGAATTATGAATAGGCTCCTCATCCTTATTTGGACTATATGCGTTACGCTGTTGGCTACGGCAGCCGGTACGGCGTTCGCCGATAATGGGTCGGAACCGGTCGACACGGCTGCGCCCGCAAAAAAGAAAAAGGATGTGCCGCCGGTGATGCACAGCGCCGTGGGCGACCGCTCCAGAAACGGCTCCGATTCCTTACGCCTGGAGATTATCGGAATACGCCAGCAGTATTCCGGCATGGACAGGTCAACGTACGACAATACAATCTTCTCCCCCAAGTCCGCACTGTTCAGCCCGGACGGTTCCAAGCTATACGTGAACTCTCTGGAGGGATGCCATACCACTGTATTCAGCGTCCCGTCACTTCAGCGCCAATCATTGATCAGCTATTCATTTCCGTCGGGCGTCGGCCCCAAATGGAGCAAGCCATCAGGTTACTATACTTTTACCCATTATGACGACGGCGACCGCCGGAAATTTGTCGGCAAACCGGTGGAAGGTACTCTGAGTCACAATGGACGATACCTATGGGTCACGTTTTATCGGCGCTCTTTCGACATAAACGCCCAGGATCCGTCGGCCGTGGCCGTCATAGACACCCGTACCGATTCGATAGTACGCATGTTCGAGACCGGCCCGTTGCCGAAAATGATTGCCGCATCGCCCGACAACCGTCGTATAGCCGTGACGCATTGGGGCGACAACACCGTCGGACTGATCGACATATCGGCTCCGGACATAAAGGACTGGCATCATCTGCGGCCCATCGTAATCGGTCAGAAGCTGAAGCTCGACCATCCTCTTGACAAGACTGTGAACCGTGACGCCAATTCCGGCAATCTGCTCCGCGGCACGGTCTTTACTCCCGACGGCAAATGGCTGTTGGTGTCGGGCATGAGTGGCCCGCTGCAGGTTATCGACGTCGAGAACGGCCAGCTTGTAGGCCATGCCAACGACATATATGGCCTGCGGCATCTGGCAATTGCAGACGGATACGTATACGGCTCGCACAATGTGGGAGGCATGGTGTATCGGTTCCCGCTCGATGCCCTTATCTCCGACGCCATCAAGGCGCGGAGCGAAGGACGAAAATCGCTCCGGGTCGGCAAGGTCGAGTCATGCAAGGTAGGCAAAGGCGCCCGTACCCTTGTCATATCGCCCGATGGCCGATACCTGTTCGTGGCCTGCAACACTGAGAGTGCCCTTTACGTGGTGGATACCCGCACCATGAAGGTCGTGGACTCGCTGACCATAGATTCATACCCTGTCGGACTGGCCATCTCGCCCGACGGCACCCTCCTTGCCGTCACCTCCCAGGGCCGCGAAGGCCACGGCGGCAACGCCCTGAATCTTGTCAAGGTTATCCGCCCATATTACAAGGCTACCGTAACCGACCCGACCGATTCCATCGCAGAAAACCCGGATGACAGTCTCGCGCCTCAGGAAACGCCCGGCGACGTAGACTCCGACCGAAAGTCCGGATCCGTCAATATCATCCGGAATATGCCTCTCTTGATTGGCACCGGCATACTACTGACAGCTATCCTGTCTCTCCTGCTTTATTTCATTTTCAGAAAACGTAAATAACAGAACCATCATAACATCCGATATCATGAACCGCATTGCAACCATTCTGCTTTCCGCGCTGCTGACGGCAGCGTCATTCCTTCCGGCCCGCGCCGAGTATGTTCCTGACACCGGCGCAGAATATGTGCCTTCCGAACAGGTGCGGGAGTCGCAGCGCGAATTCGCCGCCGACCGCTTCGGCATCTTCATCCACTGGGGCATATACAGCATGTTCGGTCAGGGGGAATGGTATCTGAACTACGGGCCTCGGGCCGACGAGTACGCCAAAGCGGCGCGCGGCTTCTATCCTGCCGACTTCAACGCCGACGAATGGGCCAAGGCCATCAAGGGATCAGGCGCCCGCTACATCTGCTTCACCACACGCCATCACGACGGTTTCTCGATGTGGCATACGGCCCAGAACAAGTATAACATCGTGGACGGCACTCCCTTCCGCCGCGACGTGCTGCGCGAACTCTCGCAGGCCTGTCAGGACAATGGGCTGAAGCTGCATCTGTATTACTCGCACCTCGACTGGACGCGCGACGATTACCCGCAGGGTCGTACCGGCCACACCACGGCGCGCGACAGCCTCCGAGCCGACTGGCAGTCGTACCGCCGATTCATGGACAACCAGCTGACTGAACTGCTGACAGGCTACGGCCCCATCCGCGCCATCTGGTTCGACGGCTGGTGGGACCATGACGAGGACAAGACGCCTTTCGACTGGCAACTTGACGAGCAGTATGCCCTGATACATCGACTGCAGCCGGGCTGCCTCATCGGCAACAACCATCACCAGACGCCCTTCCCCGGCGAGGACATACAGATATTCGAACGCGACCTGCCGGGCGAGAATACCGCAGGCCTCTCGGGCCAGGCCATCAGTCATCTCCCTCTCGAGACATGCAACACCATGAACGGCATGTGGGGATATAAAGTAGTGGATACAAATTACAAAGACACCAAGACCCTGATCCATTATCTGGTCAAGACGGCAGGCCTCGGGGCCAATCTGCTGCTCAACATCGGCCCGCAACCCAACGGTGAACTGCCGGCCGTAGCTCTGCAGCGGCTTCGCGAAATCGGCGAATGGATGCGGACTTACGGCGAGACCATCTACGGCACCGAGGGAAGCACGTTCAAGGCCGACTGGGGCACCTCCACAACCAAAGGCAAACGACTGTTCGTACATATACTCACGCCCGAAAGCACGGATATATTCGTACCCGTAAGCGGCAAGGTAAAGAAGGCCGTCATGTTCACCGACCGCAGCCGCAAGGTGAAATATTCAAAATCAAAGGAAGGCATTACCCTGCACCTTGACGAGATACCTCAGGACATCGACTTCGTAGTGGAACTTGAAACGGCATGACAATGTCTAAGACTCTTGAGATATGCACGGGCGATCCCGTGGGAATCGAGACGGCGATAGCCGGTGGAGCAGACCGCATAGAACTGTGCAGCGGTCTCGCAGAAGGTGGCCTTACGCCATCCATCGGAGCGATACGCTATGCCGCGAGCCGGCCAGTAACCGTGAACGTGCTGATACGTCCTCGTTCCGGGGACTTCGTTTATAGCCGCGATGAAATCGGCCTGATGGTCGCCGACATCGAGGAGGCGGTGCGTTGCGGTGCCGACGGCATCGTGGTCGGTGCGCTTACACCCGACGGCGACGTGGATATGGATGCCTGCCGTCGGTTTATCGATGCGGCCCAAGGTCGCAATGCCACATTCCACCGCGCGTTCGATGTATGCCGCGATCCGTTCAAGGCTCTTGAGGATGTCATATCACTTGGCTTCGACAGGATTCTGACTTCAGGCCAGTCGTCTGACGCATTGCGAGGCGGGGATATGATCCGCCGGTTGCACGACAAGGCAGCCGGTCGCATCCGTATCATGGCAGGCGCCGGCGTAAAACCCGAAAATGCCGCCGAGATTCTTGCACTCTCCCGGTGTGACGACCTGCACGCCTCGGCCCGCTCGCTGATGCCTTCAGGAATGGCGCAAAACTCCGGCAAGGCGTCCATGGGAAGCGCCGACGCCGCCGACGGCAGCCGCATGGCTACAGACCGGAATATCGTGGCTCAACTCAAATCCATCCTCTCAAAATCCCTATTATGAACAAGACGATAATAGCAACAACCATATTGGCTCTGCTGTACGGCGCCTCAGATACCAACGCCCGCGACATACTCACTCCGAAAGCCAATCAGGACTACGCCACGAGATCAACTGCGCAAAAGGGCATTTTCAAGCACCTCGACTATTCCAAATGTGTCAACGCCGCCGAGCGCGACGCGCTGAAATTCCTGTACACATATATGGCCACGCCCGATGCGCTGGATTATGACGCGGATTTCTATTTAGCCAATATCCGCGCTTCGCTTCAGGCTGCCGGGGAGATGCAGTGGGGTGCGTCTGTGCCGGTCCGCGAATGGCGTCACTTCGTGTTGCCGGTGCGTGTCAACAACGAGGATCTGGACCTCTCGCGCCCCGCATTCTACGCCGAACTTAAGGAGCGCGTCAAAAACCTTTCGATGAAAGACGCGATACTTGAGGTAAACCACTGGTGCCACGAGAAGGTGACCTACCAGCCGTCGGACGCTCGCACTTCGTCGCCCTTGGTCACTGTCAGCAATGCCCTGGGTCGCTGCGGCGAGGAATCCACATTCACCGTGGCGGCATTGCGCAGCGTCGGCATTCCGGCGCGCCAGGTATATACGCCGCGCTGGGCGCATACCGACGACAACCACGCATGGGTCGAGGCATGGGCCGACGGTCAGTGGTACTTCCTCGGCGCCTGCGAGCCGGAGGCGGTCCTGGACCTTGCCTGGTTCAACGCTCCGGCTTCGCGCGGCATGCTTATGAACACCAAGGTTACGGGAGCTTACGACGGCCCGGAGGAGCAGCTTGAATCCAACCCTACATCCACCGTAATCAATGTCACTTCCAAATATGCGCCTGTACGCCCCTCATGCGTCATTGTCACTGACTTGGCCGGCAATCCGGTGAAGGATGCGACGGTTAACTTCTCTCTTTACAACTATGCGGAGTTCTATCCCGTGGCTATCAGGCACACGGATGCGCGCGGCTTTGCCGAGCTGACTACAGGCGAGGGCGATATGGTGATATGGGCCGGCGACGGCAGCCGTTTCGGTCTTGGCAAGAGCATCCCCGGCGACACGCTGCGACTCACGCTCGATAAGGACGCTGACTTCACCGGCACCGTAGACCTTGACCTTGTGCCACCTCGCGCCGGAGCGCAGCTTCCCTCGGTCAGTGCGGAGGACGCCGCGCTCAACGACATTCGCAAGGCCCGCGAGGATTCAATACGCAACGCGTATGTGGCCACATTCCCCGACATCGACTCGGCCCGCGCCCTGTGCCGCAAGCTCGGCATTCCGGAAGAAGCCGCCCGGTTAATTGTGAATTCACGTGGGCACCACAGCGTCATCACTGCGTTTCTCGACTCCGTGGCTCCGCGCGACCGCGCCAAGGCTGTGGCGTTGCTTTCGGCCATGAGCGAAAAGGACCTGCACGACGTCTCCCCTGCCGTGCTCGCCGACCATCTCGCCACGCCCGACACCGGCAAATGGCCCGCGCAGATATTCAATCAGTACATCATGAATCCGCGCGTCCAAACGGAACGGCTCACCCCGTACAAGGCTTATTTCGCAGCAAAACTGACTCCGGCAGAGAAACAGAAATTTGCCGCTTCGCCGCGCGCGCTGGAGAAGTGGATGCAGACACACATCGCGCTCGACACGGTATATAATCCGCTGCGTTACCGCATGTCGCCGCGTGCCGTCTGGGAGAATCGCATCGCCGACCCGTTGTCGCGCTCCATCGCTTTCGTGGCCGTCTGCCGCAGTCTCGGTGTGCCGGCGCGCATCGACCCGGTCAGCGAACAGACTCAGTATTATGGTACTGACAACACATGGCACGACGTTCGTTTCGGCGAAACGACCCCGACATCAGGCATCGCCAAGGGTCATGTCTCCATAGTTCCTGTCGGCGACATGAGCCGCGAACCGAAGTATTTCTCGCAGTTCACCATCGCAAAGGTTGAGCAGGGATTACCTAAGCTATTGGGATTCGGCGACTTTGAGCCGGTCGGCGACATCAACGCCCGTAATGAACCGTACGAGGCGGGGCAGTATGTCTTGGTCAGCGGTCAGCGCCTTGCGGACGGCTCGGTATTGACCCGCGCCAACTTCTTCCGAGTCAATCCGGGGGCCGACAGTCGTGTCGACCTGGCCGTGCGTCAGGACACGACCCAGCTTCAGGTCATAGGCAGTCTGAATTCGGAACTGCTTTACCGGCCATTTGAAGGTGGCGAACCTAAATCATTGCTATCCACCACCGGACGCGGGTATTACGTTCTGACACTCGTAAAGCCGCAGCATGAACCGAGCGCGCACGTGCTCAACGACATTGCGGAGGCGGCCAAGGAACTGGAAAAGACCGGACGCAAAATCATGGTGATATTCCCCGACGCGGAAAGCGCCTCCCGTTTCCATGCCGAGGATTACGGCTCGCTACCCTCGAATGCCGTATTGGGCGTTGACATAGACGGCCGGATTGCAGCTGACCTGAAGGCCGGCCTTGAACTGACTTCCGACGAATTGCCCATCACCGTTGTGGCCGACACGTTCAACCGCATTGTCTTCGCGCGTCAGGGCTACGGCATCCGCACGGGCGAAAAATTGCACGACATACTCACCCGCCTCCGCGAGTGACGTATGCCGTGCCAATTATTATATTAAGCCTGAATTATAAATAAACAATCTCTCACAGAACTGACGGTAAAAGCAAAGCTTTCACCTTGCACAAAACTATCAGAACTGGCACAGAACTAATTATAAATATGTAATTGTGTAGTATCTTTTGCCGTTTCACAAAACTTAAGGCGCGAGCGCCGGAATTAACACGGAATTCTTCTGCGATAATTCCCGTTGCCGTCATTGACGGCTCTGTGCTCATGGCAGAGTCTTGCCCGTATTGCATGAATAATATTTATTCTGTGTCAATTCTATAAGTTCCCGTGTTGGGCCGCAGGCCCGTTCTGTGAGAGGCAGTTATTTATAATTCCAATATTATAAACTTGCATAATTTATCTAATCCGGTTACTTGTCACTCTGACTTATCTCGTAGATAAGTTTCGGCAGGTCGGTGTTGTCGTGTAGACCCTGGAAGCGTGACGAATCCACGCCGATGGCGAACACGGGAACGAAGTCGCCGGTGTGGCGCTCGGTGGTGAAACCGATGCCGGCTATGTCGTTGAAGGTGTCGAACACTGCCTCAACGAAGTTGTTGCTGGAATTGTACATCGTCTCGTGCGTACGGGCATCCCCCTGAACGAAAGTGCGGTCAAACTCACGCCTGATGTATTCCTCCTGATCCTTGGTCAGCGGCACGGCGGTCCAGTAACCGAATTTGTCCGTCAGCTCACTCTTCATTTCGTCCCAGGTGACGGGCGTCTTGTCCTTCAGCAGCTTGCGGCACCAATCCGAGAAGCGGTCCTTCGAAATGCGCTGGTAGGGTATGGTCTTGAGGTTGGCCATGTAGCTGCAGAACATATTGCCCAGGGCCATGCCGCCCGTGTTGTGGTCGGCCGACACCACTATCAGCGTCTCGTCGGGATGTTGCAGGTAGAAATCGTATGCCACGCGGATGGCATTCTGCAACGTCAGCACCTCGTGCACCACGCCACCGCCGTCGTTGCTGTGGGCGGAATGGTCTATGTCGCCCTCCTCCACCATCATGAAGAACCGGTCGGGCGACACCTTCTGCAGATGGCTAAGGCATGCCTCGGTCATGCCGGGCAGCGTCAGTACGCAGGGTATTGAGTCGACGGTATAGCCTATCGTAGATGAATGCACGCTGTCGGTATTGAGCAGCACCACGCGCTTGGAGTCAACACCTCGCAATGCATCGAGACCGCGCACCGTCACCACATCGTTGTCTGCAAACATCTTGGCCAGTCCTGTGTCATTGCCATTCTTGTCCCTGAGGCCGCGCCAGTTTGAGCCGGCTATAAACTGATAGCCTGACTTGGCGGCTTCGGCACCTATCTCGTAGTACATTCCGCGGTTAGGCTGATGGGCATAGAACGATGCCGGCGTGGCGTCGTCCGGAGCGCCTGTCGTAACGAGTCCCACGCCCCAGCCCTGATTGAACAGTCTGGAGGCTATGCTTTGCACCGGCACGCTGTCGGCATCCATACCTACCATGCCGTTACGTGTCTTATGGCCCGTGGCCAGCGCAGTGCCGCCCGCCGCCGAATCCGTCACGTCCGACGACGCGGAATGCGAGGTGGCGTAGCTGGTCACAGGAAACTGCAGCATCAGCAGCGGCGTGTCGTTGCCTAATACCGAGCGGTTGAACGCCTCGCCCGCCAGTACGGGGTTGAGGCCCATGCCGTCGCCGATGAAATAGAATATGTATTTCACTTCCTGCTTCTTCTCAGGCTTGACGGATTTTCCTGATTTTGATGTATTGACTCCACTGACGGTCTGCTCCGTCCTTGCTTTCTTAGATGTCTTTCCGTTTTTGGCCGGCAACGGCATTGCACCGCCTAATGTCACTGCCGTGATTGCAACGGCACACATCGCGCGCCGCAAGTTCCTGATGCTGTTATGTTTCATGGTGTTGTTTTTTCGTATCCTTGCGACGGAATCCCTCTCCCGCCCTTTTCCACCCCAAAATTACAAATTTTTCCGCACACCACGCGACATCTGCCCTCAAAATTTGTCTCGCATAACGGCACTCGCGCTGCCGTACGCGCCGCTTTCTATCTGTAATGCCTATAACGGCAATCGAAAAATCCCTTGCTTCCGGCTTTCATATCGGTGATGACGGTTGTTATTTTGCAGTGAATTTAAAAGGGTGTCGGAATTTGACACTCACTAAAGAATAACAGCTATGAGTCAACCGATAATCGCCTGGTGCGTGACAGCCGGACTGCTGTTGTGCACGTTTATGTTACACGCAATATTGCATTACCGTTCCACTCACCGTAATGCCTCACATGCCCGCAGACATGTCATAGAAATAGGCAGGGAACAGGATATATTCTATATACCGGGGGATACCGACGACAATGACGAATACATCGATCTGTAACATTCCCGACACCGTAACCGTCTCCGAGACCGAGACCTGCGCTGGCGGGGACCTGTGCGGCATCGCCTCGTTTCTTGCGGATTATGCCGCGTTGCTGTCGGGATGCGGGGCCACATGCATCCGTATCGAGAAAAACACGCGCCGCATGGCACGGGCCTTAGATGTTCAATTCGACATCTTCATTCTGCCGGCGCATCTGACGGTCTCGGTATGGCGCGGAGATTCCTGCAATGCCGTGACGGCCATGCGCAAGACTGCCCCCTGCGGCATCAGCTTCAATCTTAACGCCCGCCTAAGCCGCCTCAGCTGGGAAGTGGCCGACAATCATCTTGACCTTGACACCGCCATCCGACGTTTCGACAAAATCCGTGAAACCGAGCCCACCGGATGGAAAGAAGTGCTGATACTCACCAGCCTCGCCAACGCCTCGTTCTGCCGATTGTTCGGCGGCGACTTCGTGGCGATGCTTATAGTGTTCGTCTCCACCATGGCGGGATTCAGGCTCAAACAGATCATGCTGGAGCATAAGCACGACGTACGGCTTACGTTCCTGTGCTGCTCGTTTGTGTCGGCCGTGCTGAGCGCCGGCGGCCACATATTCAATATAGGCGCCACGCCCGAAATCGCCCTCGGCACAAGCGTGCTGTATCTGATTCCCGGAGTGCCTTACATCAACTCGGTCAGCGACCTGCTGTACAAGCATTACTTATGCTCGTTCGGACGCTTCATGGATGCCGTCATACTTACAGCCTGCCTTTCCGTGGGACTTTGCGCCGGAATGCTCATTATGGGACTCGACTGGTAAGTGATGAGTGATGAGTGACAAGTGATGAGTGAGGAGATAACAGTTAGGTGAAAGAAGATATTATGGACAGTATTTTTATAAATATAATTGAAGACGGAGTGTTCGCGGCCATCGCGGCCATCGGATTCAGCAGCATCAGCAACACTCCGCGTCGCGCATATCTGATGTGCGGTCTTATCGCGGCCATAGGTCATTCCATCCGTTATGTGCTCATGTTGCCGGCTTTAGGTGGCATGCACATAATCGCAGCCAGCACAATAGCGTCGTTCGTAATCGGCATCCTTGCCGTGCTGTTCGCAGGCAGGATAAAATGCCCGGCCGAGGTATGTTTCTTCCCGGCCCTGCTCCCCATGATTCCGGGCATGTATGCCTACCGCACCATCGAGGCCCTGATCTCATGTCTCGGCCACGTGCAGGAACAGGCGTTCAGCCATTATTTATACCTGCTGGCATACAATGGCCTCACTTGCGCGTTTATTATATTGGGAATGGTGATCGGGGCCACGGTTCCGGTATTCCTTCTTAAAAAACTTTCATTCACAGCCACACGATAACCATATTGCCCCACTATGGAACTGAGACACCTACGATATTTCGCCAAAGCCGCCGAGACCCTGAATTTCTCGGACGCCGCCAAGGCTCTTAATATTGCCCAAAGCTCGCTTTCGCAACAGATCCGGCAGCTGGAGGACGAACTGGGCATACAGCTGTTCATACGCAACAGCCATTCCATCCGGCTCACGGAGGCGGGACAGGTGATGCTCCCCTTCGCCTTGCGCACCATACACGAGGCACAGACCTGCGCCGACCGGATCCACGACCTGCAGAAGCTGCTTACAGGCACGCTGAATATCGGCGTGACGCATTCGTTCAGTCCGATTCTGACCGAGTCCGTAATCTCGTTCATGAAGATGTATCCCGGCATCAAGCTCAACATTGTCTATAAACAGATGAACGAACTGATGGAGCTGCTTGTGAAGCGTGACATCGACTTCGTGCTTGCCTTCAAGCCGATAGACCCGATTCCGGAAATTGAATCCCACATCCTGTTCCAGAACACGCTGTCGGCGGTGGTGGCCCGGGACCATCCTCTTGCCTCGCTGCCCAAGGTCACTGTCCCGGAACTGCAGAGATACGACCTGGCCCTGCCGGCCAGGGGATTGCAGGCGCGCAACGCATTCGACAGCATCGCGTCCGACACCGACAATTTCAGGATCCGGATAGAGCTGAACGATGTCAACACATTGCTGAAGCTGGTGCGGCAGACATGTCTTGTGACCGTCCTGGCCGAAGATTCCATCTACGAAGTCAACGACGTCCGGGCCATACCCATCGACCACCCCGGCAGCCAGATGACCGGCTGCGTCCACGTGCTGCGCGACTCATACCGCAAGCACTCCATGCAGGAATTCGTGCGCATCCTTACCGAGTCCCTCGCCGTCAAACGCCTGCAAAGCAACTGGATATAAGGCAAAAAACTTGAGGCATTTGCAATTCGCGAATTGCAAATGCCTCAAGACTCATATTCTGTCTGATGGTCCCTTATGTATAGTTTCTCAGTCGTCGTAACGAAGGAACTTGCCCTGGGAGTCGAACCTCAGGTCGATTCCGTTCACCAGTTCCACATCGTAGCCGTAACGCTCTTTCGAGATCTCGTTGATGCCGGCACCGTCCATATTCGCCAACAGATATGTGTCGATTGTCTCGGGATAGAAACCGGTAGGCAGTTCTTTGTTTAGCGGAGCGTCCACATCAGTCCATTCTCCCGATTTATTGAAATCTATGCGCACTCCGTCCGACAGCATGACCTCATATTCATTTCTATCCTTATAGACCGTAGCCACTTTTGCCGATGCGAAATATGTGCTGACAAATGTCTTTGCCGATGCCGGCAATTCATTTTCACTGATCACCTTGTCGTCGTCATCACATGCGGCGGCCAGAGCCCCGAACAACACCGTCACCAGCAGCAACGGCAGAAATTTCAGTATTCTTTTCATTTTCATCATTTTAATTCATTCCCATTAATACTTTTAAGGCTGCCCTCCAATCGGACATAACCTTTCCTTACATATCTAACAAATTCCATTCCCATTTAGTTCTTATCACCATTTCATCAGAAATATAACATTATGTGTTTACATATCAGAAATTATCATTAATTTAACTTTCGCATGTTGGAATTATCAGATTTTCAAGTCACAGAACTGACGGCAAAGGCAAGCTTTTACCTTGCACTGAACTTGCAGAACTGACACAGAACGTTATTTAAGTATTAGTGATGAGTTATGAGGCTTATCCTTCGTTACTTGTCACTTATCACTATGGCTTCAGACTTACTTCTGCCTTTGTCACAGATTCTGCTTGCGCATGAGCAGGAACATACACAGAATACTTCTGTGAAAATCCCCGTTGCCGTCAATGACGGCTCTGTGCCACGGTCGAGTCTGACCCGAAGTGGCATATAAGAAAAAGTTCTGTGCCGTTCTGTCAGTTCTGTGCGGGATGCGCAGCATCCGAATAGTTCTGTGAGTCTAATTTCTTTTAGTTCCATCATGAGAACCTGCGAAACTTGAATCAAATAATCCTCTTATTTACCATTCTCTTAATGTTAATCAATGTTAAATTCAATGTTGCAATTTGGTTTATATTTTAAACTAATTTATATTTGCAGTCGATTTAGGGCGGTAATCGCGAGTATCGCTCTTTTTTCAAATAATTTTGGTTTATATCATAAACCTGTTTACAAACATCTTCTAAACTTGATTGAATTCAAGCCGGAAGAATTTAGAGCTTGTTTAAAAATAAATGTTAACGATAGGGTCGCATAGCTTGAGATGATTTTCAATCTGAGACGAAGGAGTGTACTGGACGTACACGACTGAGGAACAGGTTGAAAATCGGCCAAGATATGCGAGACTGAGGTAACTTTTAACCATGGCAAGGCTCTATGATTATTGTTGTAAAATAGCAAATATTTGTGAAAGGAATCGAAAACAATACTGCAGACCGGCCATTCGTCGGCATCTTCCCATTTGCGTCTCGGTCGTTATGGAACCCCATAACTCCCTCAACGCAAGAGGGAATCTGCCTGACGAATGACCGCCCTATCATTAACATTTATTATTAAACAAGCTCTTAGAAACCATTAAACACACTTTAAACACACTCAAAAATGGAAGACAAGAAATTAACCGAGCAGGAAAGCCTTGAGCTCATCACCACTATGATACACCGCACACGCGAACGTTACATCGGCGACGGCAACATCATGCTTATGTGGGGCTATCTCTCCGTGGCAGTCGCCGCCCTGGTATGGATAATGCTGGCCGTCACCGGACATCAGGCATGGAACTATCTCTGGTTCCTGATAATGATTGTCGGCGGCATCCTCACGCCTGTCATGGCCCGCAAGGAACAGTCCGAACGCGGTATGAAAAGCTACTCCGACCGCCTCACTTCTCAGATCTGGACCGTTATCGGTTACACATCCATAGCCGCGGCGCTGATGTGCGTGGCATTTCTTCTGGTCGGCGGCGTCGACAGCTGGATGATGATGTTAGGCTTCGCATTGACACTGGTACCCTTCGCCGAGATAGTCCAAGGCATCGTAGTCAATGAAAAATCAATGATTGTCGGAGGCTCCATAGGTCTGCTGATCGGCATCTTCACCGAGTGCTGTATCGCAGGGCGTGTCACGCTTTACGCCGTCTGGTTCATGCCGCTGTTTATTTTGGCGTTCGCCACAATGTTTATAGTGCCCGGACACGTTATTAACTATAAAGCGAAGCATCAAAGACTTTAAGAGTGTGTTTACTTTTAAACCGTTTTAACAACTGAATAGAGTGATTATTTAAACTTCAAATTAATCTTGATGTCTTTTTTTGGCTGATTTTGCCAAGCTTCGTCGGTCACGGTGCCCGCACCGCTCCCTCCTTAGCTTGCAAAATCATCTCAAAAAATCCTCTCAATCTTAATTTGGTTTAAAAGTAAACACACTCTAAAACAAAGCATCAAAGATGAAAGAACTTGATCCGTTACTGCATTCGCAGCTCAGGCTGGCGGTAATGTCGATACTGATGAACATCGAGGAGGCCGACTTCGTCTATCTGCGCACCAAGACGGAGTCGACCGCCGGCAACCTCAGCATCCAGCTTGACAAGCTAAGCAACGCCGGCTACATTACCGTCACCAAGGGCTACGAGGGCAAACGTCCCCGTACCACCTGCCGCGTCACCACCGCCGGCCGCCACGCCTTCGAATCCTACGTCGACGCCCTGAAGCAATACCTCAACCTGAAGTAAAGTTGAAATTTTAGGGTCACACGAACATCTGGATATAGAGCATGCACATCACGCCCGCCACAAGGGCGTATGTCGCATGCTTCTCGAATCCGTGGCTGTGCGTCTCCGGTATCATTTCGTCGCTTATCACATACAGCATCGCGCCGCCGGCCATGGCCGTTATGGTCGGAAGCAGCAGATTCGAGATCTCGCCTATCAGATAGCCTGTCAGCACGCCGACCACTTCCATCAGCGCCACCGCAAGACTTACGCTCACCACTTTCGGATAGCTCACGCCTATCATCAGCAGCGGCGTCACCACCACCATTCCCTCCGGGATGTTCTGCAACGCGATGGTTATGGCCACCGTATAAGCGTTGCTCATGTCGCCGCCGTCAAACACCACGCCCGTGGCCAGTCCCTCCGGGAATTTGTGTATGGCTATGGCCATGACGAACAGCAGAATCCGGTCCACGCTCCGGTTGCTGTGTGGGTGATGTTCCTCGCCGGCATCCGGAGCCGAATCCCGGTCCAGTCCTGTAAGGTGATGCAGATGCGGAGTGATTTTGTCGAGGAATGCTACAAGCAGCACTCCGAGCCCCACGCCGATCACAGGCTGCCACCAACCGCCGCGCCCGGCCATTTCCACAGCCGGCATTATCAGGCACGCCAACGACGCCGTCAGCATCATCCCCGCGCAGAATCCTAAGAATATATCATTCCAGCGGTGCGGAATTTTCCGCACCACCAGTCCCACCGTCGAACCGAGCAGCGACGCCAGCCCCAGTCCCCCGGCGCATATCAGCAACTGTTGAAACACCGTCATATCTTAAGAATTAACACAATTTTTATCGTCTCAGTTGAGTAATGAACAAAATTACAATCTTACACGGTCTGACACAATCCTCATTATTTGTGATTTTTAGCTTGGAGTGGCAGACACGAAGTCTGTTATCCACAAACTGGCAGCATTACCACATCTCTTGTGACAATGTATTCGTCTGGCCATAGCATCCTGTTTGGTAACAGATAGCTATAATACCGGCACATGACGAACCCAAACATAGTTTTTCGCGTACTGACTTAAACCATCGTTCGCGGTGCTACAAAAATTTGAAGATGGAGTTGCTCACCTGTGAAATCAAAATTTAGATTTTAATTGATTTAAGTTTCGCAAGTACTGATTTCCAAAGATAAGGGCATAAAAAAACGACATGGTTTCTTGCATAATTGCAAGAAAATGAGTAATTTTAAGTACCACCAAAAAACTAACTCAGGGCCATGTCGATACACAAAATTACACCATTTCTCTCGGATATCAAAGACTTTTTCAAGAATTCTGATATGACAGCAGCCATGCAGAACATAATTTCCATTCTCGCTCAGGTCCGGATGACGGAGCGTGACACGCTTGCCGTCACAAGCAAGCACAACTGCATATACAGGCTGCTCACCGTATTTCAATGCCTTCTTCTGTTCCCTTGCTTCGGTGTCAGAAACGCCTACCGCAATCAGAAACACGGCATTCTCGAACCATTGGTCAAGGCGAGGAAAGATGTCTTCTACCGGTTCATGGAAAATCCGGATGTGGACTGGAGAAAGGCTCTCTGGCACATATCCGTACAGTTGTGGAACCGCATACATATGCGTTCCGACCACAAGTCTGACGACGTCTGTCTGATTCTTGACGACACCGACCATGAGAAGACAGGCCGTACCATCGAGAAAATCGGCCGTGTTCACTCCCATCTGGCCCACAAGGCGGTGCTCGGATTCAAATGCCTCTGTATGGCCGTCACCGACGGTGTTTCCCAGATTCTTCTTGATTTTGCCATAGTCGGAGAGAAAGAAAAGAAAGAAAACTATGGAATGAGTGCCAAGGAACTCAAACGGCGTCGGACAACCGAACACGACAGCGAGGTGCTCCGTCAGAGGGAGAAGGAATATGGCATGTCCAAGATAGAACTGGCCAAAGAGATGATAAAACGAGCCATCCGCCGTGGCATAAAGTTCAGTTACGTCCTGGCAGACAGCTGGTTCACCAATAAGGAGATTATCAAGTTCATCCATAGCCGTCACATCAAATGCCATTGGCTCGGCATGATCAAGGTCGGAGAGAACGGAAAGACAAAATACCATACCGAACATGGAGACCTCACGGCGCCGGCTCTTGTAAAGCTCGGCAAGAAACTCAGGCTCAGGAAGTACAGCCGCAAGCTCAAATGCCACTATGTCATGTTTGACGCCACGTTCGGCGGAGTGCCGGTAAGGATATTCCTCGTCCGCCGCACAAGTCATGGAAAATGGAACGGTCTGCTTACCACCGACATGAACATCGACTTCTTCAAGGCGTGGGAGATATATTCCAGACGTTGGGCTCTTGAAGTCGTCTTCAAGGACTGCAAGACCAATCTGGGGTTCGGCAAATGCCAGAGTACCTGCTTCGCATCTCAGATTGCAGCTGCCACATTGTGCTGTCTGCAATACGATATCCTCTCCGTCGCGAAACGCTTCAGCGACTACGAGACCATAGGTGGACTCTTCCGGGAGATTTCCAGAGAGACCGTACAGCTCTCCGTCGCCCAACAGATATGGGGTGTCCTTCAGGAACTGGTCACTGCAATAGCTGAGATCTTCGGCCTTTTGGACGAAGAAGTCTATGATGCTGTGATCAATCAATCTGACGAATTGGCTCATATCGCTAAATTTTACAATCTGAAATCAGCAAGTTGAACTTGCGAAACTTAAATTCCTCAAAAATCAGACATGATAGGGGATATCATAAAAAATGAGGACAAAAAAACATGGGTGCTCGCTATAAAATAATAATATTCTCCGAAGTGAAAGACAATTTTAAATGAAAGAGCCGTGGAAAGATTCTTACTGCTCTTGCATAATCGGGACGATCTTATTAACTTTGTCGCAGTCCCTGGGAGTTGTCGTAACTTTCATGGAAAAAGCGGTCAAACTTTTCTTTAAAGTTACTAATTTTCAGGGACTTTTGCAAGAAATAACTAATTAAAAATCAGTAATATAACCGACAAAATTCATTTTTTTCATCTACTAAAAATACCAAGATACAATGACACGTTTATTATTGCTTCTGGCGGTTGTCACAGCCATGATCAACTGCTCCTATGCCGCCAACGACGACATTGCCCTTCATGTCAAGGACATAATAACCGATTGGGGAGGCTCGGGCGGAAAAGCCGACTCTGAAACAAACAGTTACACCTATAATCAGTATGCCCTCAACTATTGGGACATACACGACCTGTCCACCGATGTCTATGACCGCCTCGAGATGAAATTTGCCACTCCGGTCGATTATGACAACATCCATGTGACGGCAACCTACAGCGACGGCACCACGACCGAAAGCACCATTGTCAATGGAGCGACAAGCCACATTCTGGCTTTCGAAGCCGACAAGATTCTTGAAAAGATTACCGTATCCCATGGCTGGGACGGTCCCCAAGGCCCGATAACCATCTATTATGACAGCATAGTGATACGCGCCAAGGATTCAACAGGCCTGATAGGGAACATGCCGGTTAAGTCGCCTAAACTCGGAACCGGAATGGCAAATCCCATTCTTGATTTCCAATTCTGTGCCGACCCCACCGCTATAGAGCATGACGGGCGGCTCTATGTCTATGGCACCAATGACCATCAGCAATATGAAGCCGGAACCGAGAAAAACTCTTATGAAAAAATCAAGTCACTGGTCATGATTTCAACCGATGATATGGTAAACTGGACCTATCATGGCTTGATTCAGGTTGACGAAATCGCACCCTGGATCTTGGCATCATGGGCACCCAGCATCATCAGCAAGAAACAGGCCGACGGCACTACATTGTTCTCGCTCTACTTCTCCAACAGCGGATGGGGCGTCGGTGTAATCCAGGCCAAGTCGCCTGTGGGCCCCTGGACCTCTCCGCTGAGTAAAAGCCTCATTGACGGCACCAATCCTGTTGTGGCCGGGAGCGGAGCTGTCTTTGACCCCGGAGCGGTGATCGACGACAACGGTGACGCATGGGTGACATTCGGCAACAGTCAGGGATGGATAGCCCGGCTGAACCCCGATCTTCATTCCTTTGCCGCCGACCCCGTGAAACTCCCTTCACCCTTCCACTATGAGGCCAACGAGCTTAACTTTATAAATGGCACCTATGTCTACACATTCAATAATGACTGGTCGGACCACGAGCCATGGACATGGGGCGGCACAAAACCCACAGCCTGCAGCATGGTTTACATGAAAAGCACCGATCCGTTGAAACAGGATTCATGGACCTATGGCGGCAACTACTTCAAGAATCCCGGAGATAACGGCATGACCTTAAACAACAACCACACCCATCTGCACAAATACAATGATAAATGGTATCTGTTCTATCAAACCATGTTGCTGGAGCCGTCGCTGGGTGCAAACAGCGGCTTCCGAAGCATCTATGTGGATGAAATAGAGGTCGACGAGCAGAACGTTGACATCAGCGAATGTATACCCACCCGTGAAGGCGTGAGCGCCATTAAAAATCTCGACCCTGCCATCACTCAGTATGCCGCCACGTCGGCCGCCACACTCGGCATTCTCTACAAGCCCACTGACGAGGCCGGTCACATGATAGCGACGGTGGGCATGACCAGTATCACAGCCCCCGCGATGCCCGAAGGGATTATCGAAGTGAGAAACGTCGATTTTTCAACCCGATGCAAATACCTCAAATGCCGATTGAAAGGCGACGGAAGCGTGGCATTGAGGATTGACGACCGATATGCCGCCGACATCGCCGTGGTCAACAGCAGTAAAAGTGACTGGAACGAATACACAGTCCCCCTGACAAGTATTGAAGACGGCACCCACACGATTTACCTGATACTGAAAGGCGCAGTCGAATTTGACACATGGCAGATGACCGAGAGCGACTCAAGTTCAGTCGATACCGTGCCCTGTGACCCGCATGACCTCCGCGGCAACATCTACGACCTGCAAGGCCGCCGTCTCCCCGCCATCCCCACCGGCACCATCTACATCCGCAACGGCAAAAAAAACCTCACCAAGTAACCCTCAATCCATCCGAATCCTTCACAAAATGAGTTGCGCCGCGATGCTTGATGGCATCGCGGC
>DESI01000084.1 GCA_002361235.1 Porphyromonadaceae bacterium UBA3318
CCTTAATTACGACACAGCCTCATTGTTGGGTACCGGCGTTGGGCCGGATTAGGGGTCGCTTACTTCACAGGTTTCATCTTACTTCACCGGCTTCATGATGAAGGTGAACGTGCGGTCGCCGTATTTCAGGCGGTACTGCGGCAGCGGGAGTGCACCCCAGCTGTTGACGCAGCCCAAGCCCATCTGCTCCTTGTCGATGATCAGGTTGGTGAATCCGGCCTTCTCAACCTCGGGCGAGTGCGTCTGGCGCTTGTGCAGGCCCTCGTCCAGACTCTCGATCGTATAGTCCAGAGCCGATGCCGAGAAGGGAGCGTCGGAAATGAATTCCAGACCCTTGCCGGCATGGTTCAGCTGCTTCCAGTAGCGGATGTCGGTCTTGGTGCCGGTCTCCTGCGGACGGACATAGGGATAGAACTGCTCGGCCACAGTCTGCCTGTACAGGCCCAGCCTGGTGCCGTGGTTACGGTCGGAGTAGTTCTCGATCGGGCCGCGGCCGTAGTACTCGATGGCGTCGAAGCTTTCGGGCATCTGCATCTGCATTCCGAAACGGAATATGTCGGACACCTTCGCATCTTTCGTGGCCTTGAACGCCTCGGTCACCTTGACGGCACCGTTGCCGTTCACCACGTATGTCATGTCGAGCGTACCCTGCACGCCGGGCATCGAATATTTGGCCGTGATGTAGGCAAGGCCGTCCTTGCTTTCGCCGGTCAGCTTCTCCAGTTTCATCTCGGGATTCTTCCATGCGGCATACTTGCGCATCAGGTCCGCGCCGAAGTCATTGTCGGTAACGGCGCGCCAGAAGTTGGGCGCCAGCTTGCCACCCTCGTTGATGTACTCAGTGCCGGCGACTTCGTAACGGGTCATGAAACCGCTGTGACGGTTGAACTCAACCGTGAAGTCATGACCTTTCACAATCATATAGTGACGGTCGTTGTCCACCACCGTGGCAACGGGAGCATCCTGGTTGGAAGCGGCTACCGTGGCGATGTTCATGTCGTTGGCCTTGGGCTGGGTGAGCAGGAACTGCTCGCCGGCAATCTCATATCCAGCGGGAAGAACGCCTGTGCTTTCCTTCAGAACATACGACACATTCAGCGCCCATTCGCCCTGATTGGAAATCTCGCCGTAAGGAATCGTCACCTCGGTCTCCGTGCCGGGCTTCACCTTGATGTCGCTGATGCGGCCCTCGCGCACAGGCACGCCGTTGTTCAGAAGCACCCAGTCGAGGTTTACGTCGCACAGGCACTTGAAGAAGCGCTCGTTCTTGATCCTGACCTTGCCCTTGGCCAGATCCACGGGGAGGGTCCAGATATCCTGATAGTAATATTTCACCTCGGTAGCCGACGGATTGGGGATGCGGTCGGGGTTCACGATACCGTTTGCACAGAAGTTGTCGTTGCTGGCGTCAAAGCGGTTGAAGTCGCCGCCGTAGCCGTATATCTCCACGCCGTTCTTGCCCTTGGTGCGGATGGCCTGGTCCACGAAGTCCCAGATGAAACCGCCCTGCAGGTTGGGATACTTGCGGATAAGGTCCCAATACTCCTTGAAACCGCCCACGGAGTTACCCATGGCGTGAGCGTACTCGCACTGGATCAGGGGCTTGTTAACCTCCCCTTTCAGTCCCTTTTCACCCCACTGCTCCATCGTATTGTAGTCGGCGTACATCGGGCAATATACATCCGTCAGGCCGGTGGTGTGGGCCTGTTCATACTGTACGGGACGGCTGGGATCCTCGTTCTTCACCCACTTGTAGGCAGCCTCGAAGTTCGGACCGTAGCCCGCTTCGTTGCCGAGGCTCCAGAATATCACGGCCGGATGGTTGAAGTGCTGCGCCACGTTGCGCTGGTTGCGCTCCATGTGCGCCTTGGCATACTGCTTGTTCTTGGCCAAAGTCTTCTCGCCGTAGCCCATGCCGTGGCTTTCCAGATTGGCCTCGGCCACCATATAGAGTCCGTACTTGTCGCACAGGTCGTACCACAACGGATCGTCGGGATAGTGACACGTACGCACGGCGTTGACGTTCAGCTTCTTCATGGTCTCTACATCCTGCAGCATACGCTCCGGCGAAACCACATAACCGCCGTCGGGATCCAGCTCATGACGGTTAACGCCCTTGAACAGTACAGGCTTACCGTTGACCAATACTTGATCCTTCACCATTTCGATCTTGCGGAAGCCGACGTTTACGGGCACGGCCTCGCTGTTGCCCTGCATGGTAGCGGTAAGAGTATAGAGATAAGGCTTCTCGGCGCTCCACTTGTTCACATCAGCCACCTTGAGCTGGGTGCGGCCGCTCTTGTTTGCCGTGCCGGTAGCCACCTCGTTGCCCTCGGCATCCTTCAGGCTCAGGGTGACGGGAGCCGAAGCCGTCAGAGTCAGATCCACGTTCAGCACACCGTCCTTGTATTCATTCTCCAGGTCGGGAGTGACACGCACGTCGGCTATGCGCTTCTTGTCGCGGGCGTAAAGATAGGAATCACGTGCCACACCGCACAGGCGGAAGAAGTCTTGGTCCTCCAGGTAGGTGCCGTCGCACCAGCGGAACACCTGGAATGCTATCAGGTTCTCCTTGCCCGGCACCAGGTAGCGGGTCACGTCGAATTCGGCGGCCAGCTTGCTGTCCTCGCTATAACCTACGTACCGGCCGTTGATCCACAGATAGATGTTGGACGTAACCGAACCGAAGTGCGCGATGATGTCCTTGCCCTTCCAGTTGGCCGGCACCTTTATCTCGCGGCGGTATGTGCCCACATGGTTGTTGGCCACGGGCACGTACGGGGGATTGTTCTCGAACTGATTGCTCCAGGGATATTCGGTGTTGACATACAGCGGATCGCCGTATCCGTTCAGCTCCCAGATGCCGGGAACGGGCATCTCGCCCCAACCCTTGTCGTTGAAGTCTTTCTTCCAGAAATCCACCGGACGCCGGTCGGCGTCGTTTACCCAGTTGAATTTCCACAGACCGTTAAGGCTCAGATAGTTTTTTGAAGCCTTCATGTTGCGGCTGTCAAGCGCCGCCTCGTTCTTGTCATAGGCGAAATTCGCAGCGCGCATCGGAGCGCGGTTCACGGCATTAACCTCCGGATTCTGCCATTCCTTGAATGTCTGCGCCGACACCCCCATGGAGGACGCGGCGGCAAACATTGCCGTCAATAACACTTTATTCATCATATCAGATTAGTTTGTAATTTCACACGTCACATTGGACTCCTGCGGCCCCGAACGGGTAATAGGGCACACGGGTAACAGTTTCCATCCCCAAAATTGTGTAAAATTAACACTAATCCGCGGCTCCGGCAAATTTTATGGCATGTTTTACAACACCCTCAGCGGGACTTCATCTTGTAAGTGACTGGTCGAGCCATTCTTGAGCCTGCCTGTACGTCATCAACGGCATGGCCGGCTGCTCGTTATGCAGAGTCTGCACATACATCCTGTCCGTGTTCTTGCTTCTCAACAGCAACAGCTGCAGGTTGGCGGCCATCGGCACCACCTCATAATCGCGCCAATGATCGGCCACCCGGGTCCAGTCGGTCGTCACATATCTGCATCCCGGCAACGCCAACTGGCTCAGCAACGGCATCAGCGTCTCGGCATGCCCGAACCGCAACGTCATCGCCGGGCCGTCATAACCGGGCCGCGAGGCACGCTCCAGGCTCTTGGCAATGTCAGCTACAAGACTGCGCGACATACGCGACGGCGTCAGGCTCAATCCGTTGGCCGAATAGGTCAGATAATGGCGCAGATTCTCACTCTGCCATGCACGGCGGTATTCCTGCGGCGTGTAAAACGCGCGCCAGTCCACATCGCCGAACACAGCATTGGCACCGGATACTATCTTATACATCACGCGTGCCATCTTGCGCTGTTTCTTGTCGCTCATAGCATTGCCAGCGGGTATAAGCCGGCGCACGGCATCCACCGGGCTGACTTTGGCGTCGTATGCTTCCCATACACGTTTCCATTCGTTCGATCTGTCGTATGCGATATACGCGCTGTCCGTATCGAAAAACCGCACAAGTTGATTGTAACGCGGCCCGCTTCCCTGACCCATTTCCGTTTTGGGATGATTCCATATCACGGCATGAGAGCATATATCCATACTCATCACGCAGCGCGGCACATACGAGGCTATCGCCGTGACACTGTCAAGCTGACGCAGAGCCTCCGCTCCACGCCGCGACATCCTGTCGCCTATGCCCGTCTGCTCCACCATTCCTATCGAATCCAGCGCCCCGTAATGTCCGGCCGTCACGGAATCAAGACGATGGCATAACGCCCGCAGCTTTACTCCGGCTGCCGTTAACGGCCCTTCCGAGTCGAGGAATTTCAGCATATCCTGTGTATATGATGCTTTGGAAAGAAACCGCGCCCCATGCCGTCCGACGTGGTCTACATACACCACTTCCAGCGAATCCGGCACCTGATACGCCTCCTGATCGCCGGCGCCGGGGTACGGCAGACTCGTGCCCGCATATTCGCATACCTGCGCCGACGATGCCGTAACCATTGCCGTCACCACCGCCATCACAATTATTCCAATCCTTTTCATAACCATACAATTTTATAATTCAACTTGTGCATGTTAGAATTATTAAGATTCTCAAGGCACAGAACTAAACGGCAAAAGCGAGGCTTTTAGCCTACATAGAACTTACAGATTCACACAGAACTAACTATTTGACAGACACTTCGAGCCGATACCTCGGAGAGGTTATTTCTCATTAACCCCACGATGGCTATAGGGCGCGAAGCGTCCCGACAGCCTTCGTGGGGATAGTCCGGCTCGGCATAGCTTGGTCGGAGACCATGCCGCTCGCCTTAAGCAACCTAATCCTCGATCATAGGGGATACACATCAGGCAGTACAGAGGCATGGTCTCCGACCAAGCTGTGTCATGCCCGACTGACCCCACGAAGGCCGGTGCCGGCTGAAGCTGTCCCCGACCATCGTGGGGTTATCGAGAAACAGCCTCTCCGAGGCACCACATTCCGATTGGAATATAATCTACCTGATAGTTCCGTACATTGCCTTTCTTTAAATTCCATCTTATAAACTTGAGATACTTAAGTTTTATAATTAAAACCATAACCACGACAAAAGGTTGTGTCGGATATTTTTTGTAACTTTGCGGCATGGCAGACAATTACCTTGAAAAGAAGATGGAGGAGCTTCACAACCGCAAGGTCGGTTGCGCACCGACGCGCGTCAGCCCGGCTTCGCGCCACCTGCTCACATTCCCATTCAAACCGTTGCGCGTATTGGTCATTGCCCGCGACAGGCATGCCGTAAGCCAATACACCAAGACGTTTCAGCAAGCAGGCTGCCGTGTGGCCGTCGTCAGCACCATTGATGCCGCCGAAACCGACCTGCCGCAAGATCACGGCTGCCGATATTACGCCGTCGGCAACGATGAGCAAACTGCCCCCGCCTTCTCCAATCTGATCGCCTCCTGGCGCGACATCGATGTAGTTGTAATGCTTGACAATTGGCCGGCCATGACCGCCTTGCTGCGCGACCACGCCGCCTCACGCCCCTACCCCAACGACTGGGGTTTCCCGATTCTGACCGTATCTCAAAACCGCGTCACCCGTCACGACATCATGGCCGACATCACCATCTCCTCTCCCGTCCCCGACGTCCCCGACGTCCCCGACCGTCCCGAAGCCACGGTCCTCACTTTCCTCGCCCTGAAATCGAACTCCCCCATCTCCTCAATCACTTTTTAAGTATAGCAAACTCTACCTTCGCACGGAACGCTAATGTAGGCGACTGGAGGGGCGGTGTCCCCACCGCCCATTAGTTGACGGCGGGGACGCCGTCATTCCAGTTGCACGGCACTTCGTGCCCGCGCCTCTATATACGACGGACGCGCCGAGCCTCGGCGCGTCCGTTATATTCATTGGGGCTTAGGTAATGGATGTCACTCCGCCACATATCCTTTCTTGATGGCTTTGCGGATGTATTTGGCCAGTTTCTCGCCGGCCAAGTCGAACGCATCGCCCATCAGGTTGGTAAACGATCCCCAGCTACCGTCCTCGGAATCCATCGTGATGATGGCAAGAGGCTCGTCGCTATCCTTCGGATGGAAAACATAATCGCACCACACATGGTCGCCGCCCTTGCTTACCTTCTTCACTACAATCTGCAACTCCACATCCATATCCGGCTGAGTCGTCAGCACCATAGGGCACTCCTCGTCATTGAATTCCTTGACGAAGTCGGCGGTAATTTCCTTGATATCCTCGTCAAACTCCTTCCAGTAGCCTACTTCCTTGCTTGCATCCTTGGCAAGAAAATCCTTCATCGCCTTTCCCTTGATCACAGTCTGGCTGAAATCCATCCTGACGGAAGCATATTTAATCTTGGACAACGCCGCGCCCGACCCCGTTGTGAGTTTCTGTGCATTTCCCTCTGCCGGCACGAGAATCATCGCCCCCACCGCCAGCAACAAGCATTTCATCAAATTCTTCATAGTATACTTCTTTGGATTAATATTCATTTTTACCATCCTCCATATTGCTTGATGTGGATAGTCGCATAGACAGAGCTATCTTGCGATTTTACAATTACATTACCTTCTCTATCATTTTGTGAATTATTACGTTCACATCTTATACTTAAATCTCTCTTTTTATCCTGTTCATTAAAACCGGGGTAAGGCATAGATGCCCAACTCGCAGTTATCCATAAAGGACATTCAATCTCTAAATTCCCAATATTCGATATATTCGATGTAACAGTACATGTTTCCGTGTCTCCCTCTCCCCAAAATACTAATTCTTTTTTTGAAACACCGATATAGGGAATCCCTTTTTGTTCAATGACAATATAAAAACCATTATCATACGGTATATTATGTAGCAAGAAAGACTTCCTGACAACTTGTGTTGATTTGTTGCTCTCCATATACACTTGAAGCTGATTTTTTCCAGCTTTCCCGGACTGTGGGGAAACCGTAACATCATGACATTGTTCAATCACCCATTCCATATTAGAATCAATATTTAGAGTAACAACATGATCGTCATATTCTTTTTTTATCACATTACCTTTCTTAATAACCTTATCATAATGGATATACATTATACACTCGCCCTCTGTATCAGTAACACTGACATCCCATTGTTTGGGGGCATCATCTTTTGAACAGGATGGCAGCCATGCCATAATCAAACTGAAGATTATGGACATAAGCACTCCGTATTTCTGATTTTGTTTCACTTCGTACCTATTTATTTTAATACTGAGATCTAATTTCAATCCCTGTTGATTTTTCAAAAAAAGTGGTGCGATATTATAATCCCTCGCACCATGGGTTATTGGGTTAGCCTAAGAATCCAAAGGCCATCCCAATAATGATGAGAGCCCTTATTAACTTCGGCGAGATTGAAATTTTTAATTTAAATTCCATAATTCTGGCTTTATTCGTTTATAAGGTGAGCTCGCCTGCTCCAATCTCCGCTGGATGCCTTAAGGCGTCTGGTTAGGATTTTCCCACTTCTACAGCATCCTCCTATACACAATGCCCGCGTCCGGCATTGCAAATTGCCATACTTTCAATAGTATATCTACACTATATCATATCGCAATCTTTGCGCTTTGTGAACCAGCCTTTACAATGTATAAACCAGATGCAATATTCTCGATAATACGATTCATTCCGCGGTATACAACACGCCCCTGCACATCGTATACTACTATGCTCTGATTGTCATCTAAGCCATCGATCATCAGCGAACCGTTATTAACAACAAGACGCAAACCAGTCGTATCATCGGCCTCAATCCTATCAACTCCACTGAAATCCATCTCCTCTATATTCCAGAAATTTCTCCATGGGTCAACTTTCTCGTATGCTGTCTTGGTGCCCTTAGGAACATATAGAATGGCTTCCTTTAATGTATTATCACCACATATCGGATCACATTCTATGGGAACTTCGCACTGCATATAGATGCTTTTTAAATCATCACAAACAGAGAACGCACCACGTCCGATAGAGGTCACTGAGTTGGGTATCGTCACG
>DESI01000038.1 GCA_002361235.1 Porphyromonadaceae bacterium UBA3318
GATTCTTAAAAGCCATTGAAAGAATCCATATACAATTTTTCGAAATAAAATTAAACAGTTTCTAACAAAGTTAGCAACAATTTCGCTATATACCATAAAAAAATGACATAAATTTGAACGAATAGTTAAATATCCCCGATTTTTTCACTAACTTTGCAATTGGAAAGCGACCGCCCGCTTCGATTTCATATAAATCTGCAGCACCCGGCCACCACATATAACGTTCCCGTAGTTCAATGGATAGAATATCGGATTCCGGTTCCGACGATTAGGGTTCGACTCCCTACGGGAATACAGAATGAAAACTCCAATCCGCTGCTCACCAGCCGATTGGAGTTTTTATTAATAGCACGGAGTACCCGCGCCACTATTGCTACAGCGTCGGGGATTTGATCAGGGCCTGGATGTCGGCGATGGTGAAGCCGCCTTCCAGATACAGGACCGCATCGTGCTGCTTGTAGTCGCCGCCCTGCACTATCAGCAGTTTCGTAAACTCTTTCCCGGCTTCGTCCCACACTCCGTAGAATTCAGAAGCCTTTTCATTCCTGACCTCCCTGGAGATGAGTTCCAGACCGTTCCGGCCTATCAGTTCCTGCACGGCATGTTTCAGCTTGCTGTCGTTGTACGAGTATTTGCATTTCACCATCTCCATCTTTGTCACCTTGTCCACAGGAATGTCCTGCACGGTTTTGGGCGACAACGTGCGCAGCATCAGCGGCGACAGATACGTGTAGTCGTACATGCTTGCGTTTTTGGAGAAGTCGGCGAAATATTGCCGGCGTTCCTTGGCATCCGTTACGTCTATGCCCAGGAACTGCCATTCTTTGGATTCCACCAGGTCAATGCTCTTTGTTCCGGCAGGGAGGGGCGGAAAAATCAGATCGAATTCCGCAACGCCGGACTTCGGCATCCAATGCTCCTTGTCTATGCCGATTCCCACGGTATTCGTCAGAGGATACGTTTCGGTTCCGGCCTGAATATAAGTATTTTTGGATATTCTGATCCACCATTCGGGCTTGAACTTTACCGACAGCCTCACTACGGTGGAATCAGGTAAAAGGTCCACGCCGCAGACAGTGACCCGGCACTCTCGGTTGTCGGTGGCGTTGAGACGCACCGGAGGATAGTTCACCGTCCTCGCCGCCATCGGCAACGCCAGCATGGCGACGACGCCCAATATATAAAGCAACTTTTTCATTGGTATGTGTTTTAATTGATTTCAAATAATCTTGAGAAGTCGGCCGGCGTCAGTTCGCCGGTCAGAAACATCAGCTTGGCGTTGCAGTGCTCCGCATCACGATATTTTATCAGCAGCAGATGGGTAAAGACTCCACGGTCGGAATCCCACGCGGCATAAAATTCATTACGCTTTCTGTCGTCATCACGGGCTGACATCAGTTCCAGGCCATTGCCCGAAATGGCTTGCGACACACTCATTTTAAACTCCTGTCCGCACCCATGTTCACGGGTACTGACCATTTCCACAAGGCTTATCTTTTCCAAGGGTATGCCTGGCAATCCCTTTTTGTCCATAGCATCCTTTCCCGGCGACAGGCAGGTGTATTCAAACCCGTTCCGTTTGTCGAACACCCCGAATGCCGGGGCCGGATTCGCGCCCCGCACACCCATTGCCATCGACGCAAGCACCGTTATTACGAACAAAATCCTTTTCATAACCGTCATAACTCGCACAAAATAGAGTTCAGTATTTCCGACGCATCCTTCAGACTGCCATACACGTCAATGGTAATATCCTGTTTTTCAGTCAGGATACCCGGAGTCACCGCATCAGTGATTTCATTCCGGATGTCAGCCCCGTGGTCAGCGTTAACCACGTCTGCCATCTCCTCGCGCATGGACAGGAATGTGGCCCATGCATCTTCCTGATCTACGGGTGCTGTATCTTCCGGCTGTTCGGCTACAACACATATCTGCCTGTGCGCATAGGCTTTCCGAGGCACAACCGAAGCGGGCACCGGAGCAGGCGCACTGTCTTTGTAATCATCCTGTATTTTTACCGTTTCCGTCGGCTTCACTGTTTCAACGGCCGCCATCTGCGTGGCATTCTCAGTTCCGCTACCGGGTATGAACAGCCACACGGCCACAGCCATTACCGCGACGCATGCCGCCGCTGCCGACAACCATACTCCCCACTGCGGACGGCGCCTCGCGTTCTTCTCCCCGGCCGCAAGGCTGCTTATGAACGCATCGGCATCCGCGGCCAGTATCTCGTAGTCCGAATCGGAAACGCATGCCTCCAGTTCCCTCTCCTCCTCGGCGGAAAGAGACGCGTCGTCCCAGGCGCCAAGCAACGCCGACAACTTGCAGTAATCCATGTTCTCTCTCCTTTTCATTTTATATCGCTATTTAAAAATTTCCTAAGACTCTTTCTGGCTCTTGACAGTAATGTGCGGACATTTCCGGGCGATTGCCCCGACATCTGCGCCACGTCATCGTTCGACAGGCCCAAGATGGCCGACATCCTGATCACCTCGCGCTGCGCAGCCGGCAACGACTCGATCTGTTCCATCACCTTGGCGAGCCGGTCTTTATCCTCTAACCGCGTCTGCGGGTCGAGACTTTCGTCTATTTCCGGAATGACGGTCTCCAGTCGGTTTGTACGTCTCAGCATCGAAAGCGCGCAGTTTCTGACGGTGTGCAGACAGTACGCCTTCACGTTGTCCACATGTTCCAGCTCGTCACGCCGGTTCCACAACGCCAACAGACAGTCCTGCAGGCAGTCCATGGCATCCTCCCGGTCGCCCAGTATAGCCATCGCCATACCGGACATCAGCCGGTGATGCGGCATAACCCTGTCTCTGAACTGCTGCTCCATCATGTCTCGGTTTTTACTGTCGTTTTATTATAAGACCCGCAACCCCGATTTTTGTTACAAAAAAGCCAAAAATAATGGCACGGGCGTAGTGGCGCGGGTACTCCGTGCCGCGCAGGGTCTTTTGACAGGAGAACAGGAGAACAGGAGTGCAGCGTAGGGGCGCGGACACTCCGTGCCGCGCATCAGACTCGGACAAAATGCCGATTGTAGAAACCATGAATGAAACAATGAGAATCGGTGCCTCGGAGAGGCTGTTTCTCATTAACCCCACGATGGATGGAGGGCGCGAAGCGTCCCGACAGCCTTCGTGGGGTGAGGACAAGGCCATGACAGCTTGGTCGGGGACCATGCCGCTCGCCTTATCCTCTATCTTATCGGACTGTACAGAGACATGGTCTCCGACCAAGTTGTGCTCTACCATGCCTTATCCCCACGAAGGACGGTGCCAGCTGAAGCTGTCACCGCCCATCGTGGGGTTAATGAGAAACTGCCTCTCCGAGGCAATGCGCGGGCTGTCCACAGACACGCTACTAAAAAAAGAGACATCCCGTGCGGAACGTCTCTTAACTTTCTCAACTTTGTAAACTTTTTCAACTACTTTACCACCGGCTTGATGGAGATGGCGTAGCCGCCGCCGGGAGCCGCCTTCAGCTTGAGGCGAGTCTTGCTGTTCACATTCTTCTTGGTGATGGTGTATGCCTGCGGGTTGGTCTTGTAGTGGGCGTCCTTGGCGTCGGCGTATATGATGGCCTCATACTTCTTGCCGGGGTCGAGGAAGTCGAACGACACGGTCGACTCGTGGCCACCTTCCCATGCGGTGCAGCCTACGAACCAGTCGTCGGTGCCCTTGGCCTTACGTGCTGCCACGATGTAACGTCCAGGCTCGGCCTCCAAGTAACGGCTCTCGTCCCAGTCTACGGCCACATCCTTGATGAACTGGAAGGCATCCATATACTTGGAGTAGTTTTCGGGAGTGTCGGCCGCCATCTGCAGCGGGCTGTACATCGTGACGTACAGAGCCAGCTGGCGCGCCAGCGTACTGTTGACGTGGCTGGTGTTGCCGGGGTTGTTCTCCTTCATGTCCATCACGAAGATGCCGGGGGTATAGTCCATCGGACCGCCCTGCAGACGGGTGAAGGGGAGGATGGTGGTGTGGAACGGCTTGCTGCCGCCGAACGACTCGTACTCGGTGCCGCGCGCGCTCTCGTTGCCGATCAGGTTGGGGTATGTGCGGTACAGTCCGGTGGGGCGCACGGCCTCGTGGGCGTTGACCATAATCTTGTGCTTGGCAGCCTCCTTGACGGCATACAGGTAGTGGTCGTTGAGCGACTGGCTGTAGTGATACTCGCCACGGGGCAGCACGTCGCCTACGTATCCGCTCTTTACGGCGTTGTAGCCATACTTGTTCATCAGATTGTAGGCATCCTCCATGCAGCGCTCATAGTTGCGCGTCGAGCCTGAAGTTTCGTGGTGCATCATCAGCTTCACACCCTTGGAATGGGCGTAATCGTTCAGCATCTTTATGTCGAAGTCGGGATACGGGGTCACGAAGTCGAACACACGGTCCTTGTGATGACCGAACCAGTCCTCCCAGCCGATGTTCCAGCCCTCCACCAGCACCTGGTCGAAGCCATGTTCGGCGGCGAAGTCTATGTATTTCTTCACGTTATCGTTGTTGGCCGCATGATAGCCGTGGGGCTTGGTCTTGGTGTAGTCCAGCTCGTCGATCTTGACCGACGGCAGGTCGTTGGTGTAGCTCCACTGCTTGGCGTTGCTGATCATCTCCCACCATACGCCCACGTATTTAACGGGCTTGATCCACGATGTGTCCTCGTATGCGCATGGTTCGTTCAGGTTCTCGGTCAGGTTCGAGCTAAGCATGTCGCGGGCGTCGTCGCTCACCATCACCGTACGCCACGGTGTCTTGGCGGGAGCCTGCATGTACGCCTTGTTGCCCACGGCGTCGGGTGTGAGCCAGGAGGTGAACACCATGTTCTTGTCGTCCAGGTTCAGGTGCATGGCGCTGTAGTCCACCAGTGCGGCCTCGTGCAGGTTGATGTAGAGTCCGTCGTCGGTCTTCATCTGCAGGGATGTCTGTACGCCCGTGGGGCTGAAGGTGGTCTGCGACGAGTTGGGCGTGATGGCGCCGTCCATCAGTCCGCGTATCTCCGACAGCTTGCTTTCGGTGTAGTCGTACTCCTGGGTGTCGTAGTCGCCGGGTATCCACCATGCGGTGTGGTCGCCCGCCATGCCGAACTGTGACTTCTCCTCGGCGACGGTGAAATAGACTAAGTTCTTCTGCTGCGGGAATTCGTAGCGGAAGCCCACTCCATCGTCATACACGCGAAAGCGTATGTTCATCTGACGGTCGGTCTTGGGCTGGTCCAGCTCCATCAGCACCTCGTTGTAATGGTTGCGTATCTCCTTGTTCTCGCCCCACACCGGCGTCCAGGTCTCGTCAAAGGAGGATTCCTCCCAGCCCTTTACCTTGAATCCGTCGGTCAGGTTCTCGGCGTCCTTCAGCTCGAGTCCCAATGTGGAGGGGATGATTACTTTCTTGTTCTTGTAGTCCACGCTGTAGGTGGGTTTGCCGTCCACCACGTCGGCGTGGAGCACTACGTTGCCGTTCGGCGACTTCACATCCAGGGCATAAATCGCGCCCGGCATCAGCATCAGCCCGGCCAGGGCGAAAGCGACTTTTGGGTTCTTCATCGGTTGTCGTGTTTTTATTAATCAGGTTGTTTCGAAAATCTTTGTCCTCGAAATTCAATGTGTTTCAAAATTCTATCACAAAGGTACAATATATTAGGGCCATTGTCAAGCGGTTTTTCTAATTATGTAAAAGCTTTTAACATATTTATTATTATGTTTCAAACATTTAACCAATGCAAATATAAGAAATTTGGTAGTAAGGGAAAATACACTAATTTTGCATTCCGAGACCATCGACTCATATATGAAGGCAATTTCAATACGATTCAAGGGCATTATCGGCGCTGCTGTGATTCCGGCGGCGGCCGTATTGCTGACTGCGGCCGTATTGCTGACCGCATCCTGCACGGGTGTGCGTTCAGGCGACAAACGTACACACGCCGACGCCAGGCAGGCGCCGGCGGCCGCGAGTCAGCGCATCGCACACGCGGCCCGCCATTTCTGGGATTCCGTCGATTTCTCCGACCGCTCGCTTATGGCCGACACGGCTTTCATGGAACAGAATTTCGCCAACTACATCGCCATGCTTTCGGCTTTGCCCGGCGATTCGTCAAGGCCGGTGATGGCCCGCTTTGTCGAACAGGCTTCCGCAGACACCCGGGCCACCGACTTGATCGCGGGCATGGCTGCGAAATATCTGTACGATTACAATTCGCCCATGCACGACGAGGATCTGTTCATTGCCTTTGCCGAAACGTTCGTAGCCTCGCCGGCTATCCCGGACATCGCCAAGACACGCACCGGGTATCTGCTCGACCTGTCGCTGATGAACCGTCCCGGCGCGAAAGCCAACGATTTTGAATACATATCTACCGACGGCAACCGGCACCATCTGACCGAGCCCTCGGAACGCGAGACACTGCTTATGTTCTTCGACATCGACTGCGAAGTATGCGCCGATGTCCTGGACGACATGAAAGCCTCAGCTGACCTGAAAACCCGGATTGACAGCGGCAAGCTACGCGTGCTTGCCATCTACGTCTCGGCCGCCGACAATGACAACGCCGCCGACAACATGCGGTGGCGCAGTTACGCGGCCGAAAAAATCCCGCGATATTGGGATGCAGGCAGGCCGGTCGGAGACATCCACGACATTTACGACCTGCGCGTTCTGCCGGTCAGTTATCTTCTCTCCCCCTCCGGCACCGTCCTCCAGAAGGACCTCTGAGCCCTTAAAGACCTTTGAGGCTGTGTCGTAATTAAGGT
>DESI01000034.1 GCA_002361235.1 Porphyromonadaceae bacterium UBA3318
TTTTGACACAGCCTCTTCGTGGGGATTGACCTGTACGACGCTGCTTGGTCGGAGACCATGTCGCTGTACTGCCTGATATTACTATGTTGTAAGGCGAGCGGCATGGTCTCCGACCAAGCTGTATGGCACGCTTCTTACCCCACGAAGGCTGTCGGGACGCTTCGCGCCCTTTCAGCCATCGTGGGGTTAATGAGAAACAGCCTCTCCGAGGCAACAAGTCAGTTGTAATAAAAATCGAAGCTGTTCTGAGAAACAATGCAAGACAGTCTTTAATGAAAGAGCCCTGCGCGATTGACACGCGCCATTGTCATTAAATTTGGTCTATTCCTTAAATTTTTCTATATTTGCAGTCTGAAAAGGACCATTGGCCCTAAGAACCCTAAAGGTCAGACCCAAACGCCCCTTTCATTTGTTAAGACAATACTTTACCCATAATAACAAACTATCATGGTAGACTATAAAAAATTAGGACTGGTGAACACCCGCGAGATGTTCGCCAAGGCCGTTCACGGCGGTTATGCCATTCCGGCATTCAACTTCAACAACATGGAGCAGCTCCAGGCCATCATCAAGGCCGCTGCCGACACTAAATCACCCGTGATCCTTCAGGTTTCGAAGGGTGCCCGCAACTACGCAAACCCGATTCTGCTGCGTTACATGGCTCAGGGTGCCGTTGAGTACGCCAAGTCTCTGGGCTGGGAGCATCCCCAGATCGTTCTGCACCTGGACCACGGTGACAGCTTCGAACTCTGCAAGGACTGCATCGAGAACGGTTTCTCATCCGTCATGATCGACGGCAGCCACCTCCCCTACGAGGAGAATGTGGCTCTGACCAAGAAAGTATGCGACTTCGCTCACCAGTACGACGTAACCGTAGAGGGCGAGCTCGGCGTGCTGGCCGGCGTTGAGGACGAGGTTTCCTCCGACCACCACACCTACACCGACCCCGAGGAGGTTATCGACTTCGTGACACGCACAGGCGTTGACTCGCTGGCCATCTCCATCGGTACAAGCCACGGTGCATACAAGTTCACTCCCGATCAGTGCACACGCGACCCGAAGACCGGCCGTCTCGTTCCCCCGCCGTTGGCATTCAACGTGCTGGAGGCTGTCGAGGCCAAGCTGCCCGACTTCCCCATCGTGCTCCACGGTTCGTCAAGCGTTCCCCAGGAGTATGTGGACATGATCAACCAGTACGGCGGCAAGCTGCCCGACGCCATCGGTATCCCCGAGGAGGAGCTGCGCAAGGCTGCCAAGATGGATGTCTGCAAGATCAACATCGACTCCGACTCCCGTCTGGCCATGACTGCCGCCGTTCGCAAGGTATTCCACGACAAGCCCGCCGAGTTCGACCCCCGCAAGTACCTGGGTCCGGCTCGCGACGAAATGGAGAAGCTCTACAAGCACAAGATCCTCAACGTACTTGGCAGCGACGGCAAAGCCGAGTAATCCATTACGATACCGAAACATTACGGGATGTCTGCTTGGGCATCCCGTTTTTTTTGACTACTTTTGCAACATGACTGACAGACCGGATTGCGACATACCCCACGGGCAGAATATCAGTATGACCCATAGACCGAATTGCGATAAAGGCCATCGAATGGACGTGGCCATAGCCACATGGCAGCCCGAAGGCATCAGGCGTGTCGAGGCAATGAACCTCCCTCACGTGCCCGGAGTGCGCTATGTCGTGTCATGGCAGTTGCCTGGTCCCGACCCCGTCATCCCCGAGTCGTTAGCCCACAGGGACGATGTCTATGTCTGCTTCACCGACAAGCCGGGGCTTGGAGCCAACCGTGTCAACGCATGTGCCAGTTGCGACGCGGAAATTATACTTATTGCCGACGACGACCTGATATATCCACCCGACCGACTCCAAGCCGTAATTGACTCATTCGACAGAAATCCCGACGTAGACCTCGCCACATTTCAATACCGGGGCGCTTCCAAATCATATCCCGTTACGGAATGTAGTCTGTCGTTCCCTTTCCCCAAGGGTTATCACGCCGCATCTATCGAAATAGCCTTTAGGCATAAAGTGCTTGATCAAATAAATTTTGACAGCAGATTCGGCATAGGGGCTCCTCTTTTCCAGTCAGGCGAGGATTCAAAATTCCTTCACGACGTGATCCGGGCCGGCTTCCACTGCCGTTTCTTCCCCATTACCATCTGCACGCACGACCATCCCACCACCGGCGACAAACCTATGCCTAAAGGCGTAGCTTTGGCCGAGGGGAAACTGATTCGCCTGCAATATCCCGCGTCGTGGATATTACGGGTGCCGTTAAAGGCATGGCGCAACAAGAAAAAGGGAGGCACGTTCTTCCCGACTCTCTATTATCTGTTCCGGGGCGCTCTGATCAGAATTTAAGGCTGTATCTGTCGTAGGTCACGCCCGTGCCGCCGTACGAGAATTTCTGACGCAACAGACCGGTGTTGAGATAACGTCCGTTATCCTCCGTCGATATTCCGAAATCGAAATATGGACGGTCTGCAAAAACATCAGTGATAAGATGATGGAACAACGGCGTGAGCAAATTCAGTTCGCGTGCCTGTGGCGTCGTGGCGATGTATTGCGCATGGGCCACCGTTCCCGTGTCGTACATGCACACTCCGGCCTGCGGCGCAGCCTCACCGTCAAGTTTCAACACAAACACCCTGATGTTCTGAGGAAACCGGTCGCGAAGCATCTGCATTTCCCCGCACGTATGCACGGGATTCACGCCGTGCCGTTCCTGCAGGCAGTCGGTAAGCAATCCCATAAACGGGGCGACATTCGTTTCTTCACTGATTGTCAACGGCAAAGCCTGACTTTTCCGCAGATGCCGGCGCTGCATCTGATTGAATGTCACGCCAACCCTAAGGTCTATGGCGCTGCTGAGTCCGCACCCGGTCCGCACGGCTCCGAGTCTGAACAGTGCATACAGGTCCTCGTCCGCCGGGGTCTTGCTGTAGATGTAGGGTATCCGTTTATAATCCAGCTCCTTGATTCCCTCTTTATGCCACACCTCGATTGCCTGTCCGAATATCTCCAACAGATCCTCGCCATCCAGATGACCCACAGGCGTAATCCAGCCGCCATACGTCAGTCCCTGATGGCTGTGCAACACCCCCGCGTCATCGATGTTGGCCGGCAGCAGGGCACGTAGTCTGCCGTTCTGATAAGCCATCCACGAGCAGTCGCGGAACCGGTCGCTGTGATAGTCCATATAGCCGCGTTGCAGCAGAAACGTTCCGTTGCGGCTTCGGGCCACAAAGTCATCCCATTCCGCTCTATGCGCGGGGCTGTAAAGTTCTACGCTTATCGTATCCATGCCAATGGATCCTGTTTATCGCGGTTTTTCCACACCTCGAAGTGTATCTGACCGTGACCGGGCGAATCCTCGGAATCGGCCACACGTCCCACCGCGCTGCCCTGCTTCACCACGTCGCCCACTTTAACCGAAGCCGAAGCGAGGTTACCGTACACGGTGTAATACCCGCCATGGTTCACAATCACCACCGTCGAGAAACCGGGTATCATGTACACGCCCGAGACTTTGCCGGCATACACAGCCTGTGCTGTGGCGCCACGCGCCACCTCGGCGTCGATGCCTGGATTGTCGTAGACCACATCGGGCAGATCGGGTAATGAATGCGGGCCGAAACGGCTTGTGATATTGAATGCGCCGCCCACGGGTCGGGGCAATGAGCCGCGCATGGAGGCGAAGTTAGAGCCCCCTGCCGGCTTCGAGCCGGATGCAGATGCGGACGATGACCCGGACGGCGCGGAGGCACGCGGCCGGCGGTTGCGGGCCTCGACATATTCCCTGCCGCTGTTACCGGCATTCTTCTGCGGTTCTGTCTTTTCCTGCTTCGGCTGCTGTTTCGGCGCGGCCTGCTTCGGCTGTTTGGGCCTACGCTTGCGCTGCTCCTTGGCCTTGGTCTCCTTCGGTTTCTCCTTTGCCGGTTCTTTTGCCCCCTCGGCTTTACCCGGTTTCGGAGTCATGGCAAGCTCGCGGTCGCGGGCCGCTTTTTCTTCTGCGGCGCGTTGCTCGGCGGCTCTTTTCTCTGCTGCGAGGCGTTCGGCTTCACGCTGCTCTGCGGCGCGCTGTTCGGCGGCTATCAACGCGGCCACGCGTCCCTTCAGGGCGTTCGCTTCCTGCTGCTTCTGCGCTAAGTGCGTCTTCAGCGCGCTGCCGTTGGCCTTGAGCTGAACCACTATCGCATCCTGTTTGCTGTATTGCGTCTCAAGCTGCTTCTGTGCCGTCACGTTCCTTGCCAATGCCTTGCCGTACATGTCACGGCTCTGGGCCAGTGCGGCACGTTCCCGATTCAGCACGTTCAGCTCATTCTGTATCTCGTCGGTCTGCTTCTTGCGCCACTCCGAGAATTCGCGCAGATAGCGCATACGGCGCCGGGCCTCGCCGAAGCTCTTGGACGAGAATAGGTATGCCAATGTCGAATTGCTTCCCTTGCGCTTGCGCACCGCCTTCACGGCCTTAAGGTATTCGCCGCGCATACGGGCCACTTCCTTGTCGCCCTGCGCTATCTTGCCTTCAAGCGTGCCGATGCGGTTCTGAAGCGTGGTCACCTGGTTGCGTGTGGCGGCCACCTGCCTCTTTGCCGTCTCTATGTCACCCTGCAGTTTGCCCAGCTCGGCAAGGTTGCGGCTCACCTGACGGTCGTTCTCCTTTATCTTCCTGCGGGTCTCGGCTATCTCGGCCTGGGCCGCCTGCTGCCTGCGCTGCAGTTCGGCTTTGCTTTCGGGCGCTTTCTTAACTGCCTTAGTCCCCGTTTTGCGGGTCTGACGTTTCTTTGTGTTTTTGACAGTCTGCTTCTCTGTCCTGGCCTTATTCTTTCGGCTCTGCCCGGACTGTGCCACGGGCTCGCCGAAAGCCGCCACGACTGTCATCGCGGCTAAAAGTATGGATATTGCTCTGTTACAAACGCCCATGTCATGTTGTTCCGGAAGCCTTTATCACAGCTGCCGAAATATAAATTGTTACTTGTAGTTGGTCACGAATTCGGAGAATGTGACTTTCTGATATCTGTCCAGATTGATGGAGCTCATCCTGTTGCCGCCCCACTTCACGCTGCTGAAATCCAGCTGTCCCTCTATCCGCTTCTTAGGCAGCTGCAGATCCAGGCCCAGGGTCATGCCGCCTCCGGCATAGTCGTAGGTCAGCGTGGCGGTCTCGGTGCGGCCCTGCATCATGCCGTACAATACCTGTGTGCGGCCGTTGGCGTTCACCACATATCCGTACTGCAGGCCCGATTCCTCCCCCTCGCGGTTGGGCACCACTATCCATTCGCCGTTGTTCTCGCGCTCGAACTGCACGTCCTTCAGCAGCCCCATGCTTAACTCCCCTTTGCCTAATATCACGATACGGCCCAGCAACAGGCTCTGCACCTGGTCCAGCAGTCCGTGGTCGCGGCTCATAGCGGCCTCGGCGCTTTCGCGCACGTATGTTTTCTTGTATTTGTTCACCACCAGCACCTCGCTCGGAGTGATTTCGGCACGTCCCACTTCGCCGATGAACGGCGCGCTGACCGACAGCTGTATCAGTTCCCCCTTCTCCATGTATATCCTGACCGTGGGCGACACGGGCAGCTTCAGCATTGAGGTGCGCAGTTTGCCGGTAAAGCTGGCGCTTTGCCACTCCGTATAGCCGTTCAGAATCTTGTTCACTATCTCCAGGGCTTCCTCGTCAAGCTCCAGGGCGCTCTGGCCCGGAGTGTTACCGGTCTGCTCCTGACTCGCTTTCTCTCCGGAAGTCTTGCGGGCCTTCTTGGCTCCGTAAGCCGGCGCCATAGTTATGGCCGCTATTATGGCTATGATTATTCCTTTCTTCATCTTATTTGCGTCTGGCCTGTCATTTCAGGGCCTTTTCTATTTTGGCACGAAGCTCCTCCGAATTGTCCGGTTTCTGCTCCAGTGCCTTCTGATAATATTTTATTGCTTCTTCCTTGTTTCCTGTCTTGACCAGCATATCGGCGTAATGCGACATCGCCTCCGGATCGAGTATGCCGGCCTTCTCCATCAGCTCAATGGTTTTCTTCTGTGTTTCCAGCGCCTCGTCGGTGCGCCCCATCAGATAGAGTATCCAGGCGTAAGTGTCCATGTACACCGGATTCTCGGCATTGTCTCCCCTCAGCGACCTCTCGCTCAGTTTCAGTGCCTCCTCCTTGTCGCCGCCGTTGGTCACGCTGAAATAGGCGTAATTGTTGGCGGCCATGGCATTGTCGGGATTCAACGTCAGGGCGTTGCGGTAGTCGCGGTATGCGCTCACGGTGTCCTTCATCATATAGGCGGCGTCGCCCATCGACGTGATGATGTCACTCAGGAAGTTCAGGTCCTCCATCGTGATGTCGCGGCGCACATCTTTCGACAGATTAATTTCCTTGTCTGTGTTCAGGCCGGAGTCTATGTCATTCACCATCTTGCGGTACAGGCTGAGCGCCTCGACATAGCGATCGTCGTTCTGCAGCAGCATGGCGCAGTAACGCTCCAGATTCTTGTCGCCGGCGCCATGTTTCTCGGCCTCGGCGTAGACTGCAAGGGCGTCGTCGGTACGTTTCCCCGAACCGAGGTAATATATCTTCTGGCGGTAATAGTCGGGATTGCCGGGGTCCATGTCTATGGCGTAGCCTATCTGCTCGGCGGCTTCGTCAAACTTCCCTTTGGCGGCATTGTAGCGTGCCGACAGGTTCAGCACGTCGGCCTCGTGCGGATACTGCGTCTGCAGCACCGAGAACAGGTAGTCGCCGCGTTCGGTGTTCTGCTTGTCCTCCATCAACTTTTGCAGGTACTGCGACAGCAGCCCCACTTTCTGCATCAGGTCCAGGTCTTCGGTCAGCAGCACTTCGTACACTTTCGTGTCGTAGGCTGACGAATCTCCGAGCTGACGGTACATCTCCATCAGCGCCATCTTCGGGCCGCTCGATTCGGGCGCGAGTTCCTCGGCCTTCCGGTACATCACCATGGCCGAATCCCTTTTGTCCAGCACTTCGTACAGGTTCCCTTTCAATATCAGATAACTGTATTCCCTCGGGTCGCTGGCTATCAGACGGTCAACTTCGCGCACCGCCCCCAACGAGTCCTTGTCCTCCATGTAGAGGGTCATCTTGTTCAGTGTCAGCGGCGCGCTCTTGCCCTCCAGTTTCTCGTAGCGGTCCATGGCCTCTATGGCCTTCGTGCCCTGGCCGTGGTTGCTGTATGCGTCCGACAGATATATCAGCACGTTGCTGTTGTCGGGATAACGCTCGGCCAGACGCTCCAACACTCGTATGCCCTCGCGGGTGGTGTCCATGTTCTGCGCCATGTAGCCGTAGAAGATTCCCTCCTCTATGTCGTCGGGATATGCATCCACATACCGGCGCAGCATCGACATAGTGGTCTTCATTCCCACGCTGTCGTTGAACGCCACGCGCGACATCAGCCTCTCCTGGGCCGCCATGTACTGAGCCGCCTTATTGTCCGGATCCAGCTGGCACGCCCGCTTGAAGCACTCGTAGCCGGCATCGTCACGGTCAGCAGCCATCTGGCGCAGACCCTCGTAATAATAGTATCGCGACTTCTCGCGGTCAGTCTTGCTGACGGACGCACCACGGCCCGCCATGGCGAACACCACGGCCAAAACCGCAATTACAGATATTATTGTCCTGTTACCTTTCACTCTGTTCGATCCTTACTCTCCCGTATGGCCGTAGCCTCCCTCGCCGCGCACCGTGTTGTCAAGTATCAGCACCTCGTTCCATTTCACCTGTGCGAAGGATGCCACCACCATCTGCGCTATACGGTCTCCGTTCTTTATCTCGAAGTCCTCCTGGCCCAGATTGATCAGCACCACGCCTATTTCACCGCGATAATCCGAGTCGATGGTGCCCGGCGTGTTCAGCACCGTCACGCCGTATTTCAGGGCCAGCCCGGAGCGCGGACGTATCTGTGCCTCGTATCCGTCAGGCAGCTCTATCTTCAGTCCCGTGGGTATCAGCCTGCGCTCCCCGGGATGCAGAGTCACCGTCCCGTCCAGCATCGCGTGTATGTCCATCCCCGCCGAGCCGCTCGTAGCATACGACGGCAACGAAACTCCCTGTTCTCTTACTACGCTTAATGTGATTTCCATATCGCTGTTTTTTATCGGCACCGGGATAATTCCCCTACCGGAAGCTGTCTGTTTAAATATGCAACTGCAAATTTAACAAAAAAATAGCCGTCTCTGCTTAGAAACGGCTATAATTTTTTCGTATTTAACGATTTTGTCCTTATCCCTCCTCGATTGCGTCGTTAGGACATACGGATGCACAGCTGCCACAGCTGATGCAGGTATCGGGATCGATGTGGTAGATCTCGCCCTCGGAGATTGCCTCTACAGGACATACGGAAATACATGTACCGCAGGCTACGCAGCGGTCGGTGATTACATAAGCCATTGTTTATTCTTTTTAATGATTTATTTCCCTGTTTGTTATTGCCGGGCGCATTTATTAATTTTGCACCGACAATTGCTTTTGCAATTGCAAATTTAATTGTTTTTTTAAAATTCACAAAAAATACCCTATTATAATTACCGTATTTTTGCAATTCTTTTACCAAACCCCATTTGATTCATGGATAACATCGATAATAACAAGCCCGATACCATAAATAAGGTACAAGACTCTTATATGGTACCGGACACTAATAAAGTACAAGATGCTGATAAGGTAATGTCTCGGGATTCTTGCCTCTCCGATTCTGCTCCGCTGATTTCGGTCATCACCATCACATATAATGCAGCGTCTGTCATCAGGCCTACGCTTCAGTCTTTGAATAGCCAGACATTTCGCAACTTCGAGCACCTGGTTATAGACGGCGCCTCCAAAGACGACACTGTGTCGATAGTCAGGGGAATGTGTCCTGATTCCATCATTCGCAGCGAACCCGACCGTGGGCTCTATGACGCCATGAACAAAGGACTCCGTGCGGCCAAAGGCAAGTATCTTCTGTTTCTGAACGCCGGCGACGCGCTTCACACGCCCGATACACTCCGGCATTATGCAGACGCGGCGCGCCTGAATGGCAAAAACCCTCTTAATGCGGATGAAAATGCAGATTCCAGGCAATTATATGCCGATATTATTTACGGTGATACTATCGTGGTGGATTCCGGCCGCAATTTCGTGAAGCCCCGCCATCTCTCCGTGCCTGAGAGACTGACATTCCGGTCATTTGCAAACGGAATGCTTGTGTGTCATCAGGCATTCATGGTGCGTCGCGACCTCGCGCCGGAATATGACCTGCAATATCGTTTCAGCGCCGATTACGAATGGACCCTCAGCTGTCTCAAGGCCGCTGATCCCGACCACAACGTCAACCTTCACACGGTCACCATCGACTATCTCAGTGACGGCATGACCGACAAGAATCATAGCGCCAGCCTCAAGGAGCGCTACCGCATCATGTGCCGCTACTACGGCACCATCCCCACCCTCCTCCGCCATATTCGCTTCCTCCTCCGCCACTTCCGCTTCTAATCCGTCACCCCCGCTTCCTCCTCCGTCACCTCAATAAATTATAGTGGTGCGGACACTCTATTGAACTACTGTATTAATGCCTCGGAGAGGCTGTTTCTCAATAACCCCACGATGGCTGGAGGGTGCGTAGCAATCCGACAGCCTTCGTGGGGAGCATCCGGATGCAGTAAAGCTTGGTCGGAGACCATGTCGCTCGCCTTCCGCCATTGCGACTCCGTGACAGTACAGAGACATGGTCTCCGACCAAGCTTTCTCCTACGGATTAGTCCCCACGAAAGCAGGTTTCAGCTGTCGCTGCCCTGCTATCGTGGGGTTAACGAGAAACAGCTTCTCCGAGGCAAGACTTTCGAAGCACGTCATCGCTCTGTAAGGCTTAACTTCTCTTATAAACAGATAAGGCACGGCCTTGGGACAAAAGGCCATGTCTTTAGACAACAGGCCGTGCCTTTATACAAAACCGTGTCTTTAGACACTGAAAAAGACATAAAGAAAGTCATAAAAAGGCACAAAAAAAGGGACTCATTGCTGAGTCCCTTCCTGTCAAAGTGGCGATTACCTACTCTTCCGCTTTCGC
>DESI01000057.1:0-37414 GCA_002361235.1 Porphyromonadaceae bacterium UBA3318
CTCGGTCTGTACTACATCACCAAGATCCGTAAGGGCGACAAGGGTGAAGGCTCCGTATTCTACGGTCCCGAGGAGGCCCGCATCGCCTACAACGAAGGCCAGGTTACACTGCACGCTCCCGTCAAGGTGAAGGTGGAGGACCTGGACGAGAACGGCAACCTGGTGGAAGTGCTGAAGGATACATCCGTAGGCCGCGTGCTTTTCAACGAGTTCGTGCCCAAGGAGATAGGATACGTCAACGAGATCATATCCAAGAAGTCGCTGCGCAAGATCATCGGTACGGTGATCAAGGCCTGTGGTGTGACGCGTTCGGCCCAGTTCCTTGACGACATCAAGAACCTTGGTTACCGCATGGCGTTCCGCGGCGGTCTGAGCTTCAACCTCGGCGACGTCATCATCCCGAAGGAGAAGGAGCAGTATGTGGCCGAGGGTCATGCCCAGGTGGAGGAGATCATGAACAACTACGCCATGGGTTTCATCACCGGTAACGACCGTTACAACCAGGTGATCGACGTGTGGACACAGGTGAACGACCGTCTGGCCTCCACGCTGATGAAGCAGATGGAGGAGGACCAGCAGGGCTTCAACTCAGTATACATGATGCTGGATTCCGGAGCCCGTGGTTCGAAGGACCAGATCCGTCAGCTGTCGGGTATGCGTGGTCTGATGGCCAAGCCCCAGAAGGCCGGTGCCGAAGGCGGCCAGATCATCGAGAACCCTATTCTTGCGAACTTCAAGGAGGGTCTGTCGGTGCTGGAGTACTTCATCTCCACTCACGGTGCCCGTAAGGGTCTTGCCGATACGGCCTTGAAGACCGCCGACGCCGGATATCTGACCCGTCGTCTGGTGGACGTGGCCCACGACGTGATCATCAATGAGGAGGACTGCGGCACGCTGCGCGGTCTGGTATGCACCGAGATAAAGAACAACGAGGAGGTAGTGGCATCGCTGAGCGAGCGCATCCTGGGCCGCGTGTCGGTTCACGATGTGATCGACCCCTACACCGGCGAGGTAATCGTAAAGAGCGGCGAGGAGATAACCGAGGCCAAGGCCGAGCGCATCGAGAAGTCGCCCATCGAGTCGGTGGAGATCCGTTCGGTGCTGACCTGCGAGTCGAAGAAGGGTGTGTGCGCCAAGTGCTATGGCCGCAACCTGTCCAACCACCGTATGGTGCAGAAGGGCGAGGCTGTCGGCGTGATCGCCGCCCAGTCCATCGGCGAGCCTGGTACACAGCTGACACTGCGTACATTCCACGTCGGTGGTGTCGCCGGTAACGTCGCCGCCGTCAAGGATATCACCACACGCCACGACGGTCGTCTGGAAATAGACGAGCTCCGTACCATCAAGGATGGCGACGGCGTAGACATCGTTGTAGGACGTATGGGCGAACTCCGCATCATCGAGCCCAAGAGCGGCATAGTTCTGCTGAACGCCAACATCCCCTACGGTTCGCGCCTGTACTGCAAGCCGGGCCAGGAGGTGAAGGCAGGCACCATGATCTGCGAGTGGGACCCCTTCAACGCCGTTATCGTTGCCGAGGAGGGTGGTCGCGTTCACTTCGAGAACGTCGAGGAAGGCGTTACCTTCCGCGTCGAGAGCGACGAGTCGACCAACCTGCATGAGAAGATTATCATCGAGTCCAAGGACCGTACACGTATCCCGTCCGCCGGCCTCTATAACGAGGAGGGCGAGCAGATCCGCACATATTCGCTGCCTGTGGGCGCCCACCTGCTGATCAACGAGGGCGAGGAACTGAAGCCCGGTCAGGTGTTCGTGAAGATACCGCGCGCATCCAACAGCGCCGGCGATATCACGGGCGGTCTGCCCCGTGTCACCGAGCTGTTCGAGGCTCGTAACCCGTCCAACCCCGCAGTCGTATCGGAAATCGACGGTTCCGTGACGTTCGGCAAGATCAAGCGCGGTAACCGCGAGATTACCGTAACGTCTAAGCTGGGTGACAAGAAGTCGTACTTAGTGCCCCTGTCGAAGCAGATCCTGGTACAGGAGAACGATTACGTCCGCGCCGGTACGCCTCTGTCGGACGGAGCCATCACTCCGACCGACATCCTGAACATCATGGGCCCGACGGCCGTGCAGGAATACATCGTCAACGAGGTGCAGGACGTGTACCGTATGCAGGGTGTGAAGATCAACGACAAGCACTTCGAGGTGATAGTGCGCCAGATGATGCGCAAGGTACGCATCATCGATGCCGGCGACACCAGCTTCCTGGAGGAGCAGATCGTGGACAAGCGCGACTTCATGGACGAGAACGACACGATATGGAACAAGAAGGTGATAGTGGATGCCGGCGACAGCACCAACTATCTGGCCGGTCAGATCATCACGCAGCGTAAGCTGAGAGACGAGAACTCGTCGCTGAAGCGCCGTGACATGAAGACGATGGTGGTGCGCGACGCGCGTCCCGCAACTTCGGAGCAGATACTGCAGGGTATCACCCGCGCGGCTCTGCAGACCGGAAGCTTCATGTCGGCCGCATCGTTCCAGGAAACCACCAAGGTGCTGAACGAGGCTGCGATCAACGCCAAGACCGACACCCTGGAAGGTATGAAGGAGAACGTGATCTGCGGTCACCTGATTCCCGCCGGTACGGGACTGCCCGAGTATCAGAAGCTCGTGGTGGCCAACAAGGAGGAACTCGAGGCCCTGCAGCTCACCGACAATCCCAACGAATACCTGGAGATCGACGCCGAAGCCCAGCTTCAGCCCCAGAACTGAAATTACTGACATTGCATAGAAAAAGAGAGTCAGGCCCACGGAGGCCCGGCTCTCTTTTTTTGCATACCATGATGGAATGGCTTGTCGGGTGCAAAATGTCGGTATAGAGGCAAATTTTGGTTAGTGAGTTTTTGCTTTGGAAATTTTATTGTAAATTTGTGAGTAGATAAATCACACCAAAGATCCGGATTCAAATGAACGAATATTTGATAACTTCCGACGACATAAAGAAATTGCTTATCGAGGGCGAAGGTCTCGGGCTTGAAATGAAGAAGTGTAATAAAAATTCATTGCCTGATAATCTCTGGGAATCTTACTCTGCGTTTGCCAATACTCGTGGCGGAGTGATTCTTCTTGGTGTGGAGGAAGATAAGACGAAACCGGTGTCCGAAAGATTTGAGGTGGTAGGTGTCAAGGATGCCAATAAACTGATCACCGATCTATTCAATACGCTGAACAATACTCAGAAGGTAAATCGATGTGTGTTGTATGACAGCGATGTTCAGTTGGTTAAGGTGGAAGGTAAGGATGTGATCTATATCCGCGTGCCGGAAGCGTATTATCGGCAGAAACCTATTTATATCAACAACGACTTGCAGAACGCACATATAAGAGGCTGCATGAAGGAGACAGGCATGTCAGTCCCGAGGACCTGGCTATGCTGATTCGAGACAGCTCGGACAATGTAGACTCCCAGATTATCGAAGGATACGGAATGGATGATGTCGATCCTGAAACCCTCCGCAAATATCGTCAGACTTTCACCAATCGAAATCCTGGACATCCGTACGAAGATTTATCAAATAAGGATTTTCTGATTCAGATGGGAGGATATGCCATCAATCGCCGTGAAGGATTTGAGGGCATCACAATGGCCGGACTTCTGATGTTCGGCAAGAGTCTGCCCATTCATGAGAATTTTCCGAATTTCAGGGTAGATTATCTTGAGCTGATTGGCATTGAGCCGGGTGACAGCAAGAAATGGAACGACCGTCTTACCAAGGATGGCCGCTGGGTAGATAATATCTATAATTTTTTGCTGCTGGCACTCAACAGATTGTTGCTGACACTTCCGTCAGAAGGACGCCTGAAGGGTGTTGTCAGAATTGACGGCGGAGAATTATACGAAGGAGTAAGAGAGGGTTTCATAAATGCGCTGACGTATTGCGATTACTTGTTGGGTGGAGTATTACGTATCGACAGACGCACCGACAGAATCGTGATGCGCAATCCCGGCACATTGCGAATCTCGCCTGAACGCATATATGAAGGTGATTACACGCAGGCTCGCAATAGTACGATTCAGTCCATGCTGCGCATGGTAGGTTTCGGCGACAATATCGGCTCCGGTTTCAGTAAGATAATTAAGGCATGGAAGTCATTAGGCTATCCGCATCCTACCATCCATGAGGTGCCTGAAGTCAATGAAGTTTGGCTCACGTTGCCATTACCTGAGGAGGTTAATACTGTAAATGACGGTGTAAATGTAAATGACCATGTAAATGATGGTGTAAACGAAAATGAGACTATAAATGACCCTGTAAATGACCCTGTAAATGATCCGATAAAAGGGAATGATCCTGTAAATGACCTTGTAAATGACCCTGTAAAGTTAAAAGACGGAGTAAATGACCCTATAAAAACAGAATCTGGTAAACTTTCAAAAATTCAGGAATCAGTATTGGAAAGTATAGCTAATGACGGTACTTTAACATACGCTCAATTAAGTATGAAATTGAATGTAACAGTTGTAACTGTAAAACGGGCTATACAGGAATTGAAAAGGCAGAATCTTATTTCTCGTCGTGGCTCTGATAAGACCGGCTATTGGGTGAAAAATGTAAAATTATAAATTCTAAATATAAGATCAGTTAATATAAGCATAGATTTGACATTAAGTGAAGTTATGGTCCTAATTAACTGATAAGGATGGGGGATGAAAGGGGTGAGGTAATTTTGCTGAAAAAATGAAAGGCAAAATTGTAAGGGTGAAGTTGGGGAAGGAGAATCTGCATGACCGGATCAAGGCGCTGCAGCTGTGGCGCCCGGATAAAGAACTTTTTGAAATGTGGGATGCGTCCGAAGGGTCGGAAACGCAGAGTCAGCCGGAGGTATCAGAACAGTCGGGTATACCTAAGTCTGCGGGAGTGTCTGAGCAGTCGGGTATACCTAAGTCTGCGGGAGTGTCTGAGCAGTCGGGCGCTCCTGGTCAGGGAGATGGCTTGAAGGCTGGAGAGGGGGAGATGTCGGTGGCGTTCGGGATGGTGAAGGCGAAGTTGGATGAATGGACGTCGGATGTGAGCGGGTATCCACGTGGTGCGGTACGGTTCAGGTTTCCTGAGGCCGACAGGGAACGTGTGTCGGCCTGGATGACCGGAGATTTCGGCAACGTGTCGGAGCCGGCATCCGACACACTTCTGAAGAATGTTACTGCCGCCGTTCAAGGGCTGTTGAATCAGTATATTGCGGCTGCCAGCGGGCACAATCTGTTCACGTCGCCGTTCAAGGTGGGTTGGGCGTTGCGTAAGAAAGACGGAACACGCGAAATGACGCAGCCGCTGACGCTGATGCAGATTAATCCGCAGTCACCTGCGTTTCCGATAGCAAATTTCTCTGTCGGTCAGGAGGAGGCACAGACGCTAACCGATATAATCAACAATCCATGCAGTCTGCAGATTACAGCATCGGCGTTGCCTGCCGACTGGGGCGATGTGACGCACGTCGACATCGTGGCCACACCTCAGGCGTCGCTGCTGCCACAGGATATGCAGGTCACGGGCGTTACCACCGTGATGGTAGGCGACAAAAGACGCCGGGCGTACCATTACAACCGTCTTGACGAAACCGAGGTGTTGGGAACGGCATCGATACAGAACGACCTGCGCATCATAGCCTCGATACCTGTGGCCGACATTGCGGACGGTCAGCCTTCGTCCGTACAGCTTATCCCCGGTGCCCTGGACAACTGGAAACTGCTCGACAAATTCAGTACCGGAGGCACCGGCAGCGGTACCGGAGGCGATGACGACGGCAAGGATGACAATCAGGACAATAAGGAAGATAAATGGGAGCCGTATATAGATAAGGAGACGGATCCGCTGGATCTTGGTGATCCGGAACGTCGCAAATGGGTGTATATGGCTGCCTTGCGAGGCTGTTTCGACCGTAAGAGCATCCGCATCAAGGTGTATGCCTCACGTCATAGGCAAAACTGGCGGCTCATTGCCGACGGCAGACGTGGATGGGTGTCGGCGGCCACGCATCAGGGATTCAGATGGTTCAAGGTGAGGGTAACAGGCTCTATGAACCGGGGTGACTATGTGGATGCCGTCAGTTTCCTTGTAACCCGTTTCAGATAGGAACGATGCCTGAAATGATGATATGCAAAAATCCGGAAGCCGTCGTCGGGCTTCCGGAACATAAATAGTTAACATCGATTGTGTTAAATCTGTCAACAAACTTTAAAGAGTATAACTATTGCAGTTTCCATGCGTTATGTAGGTAAGCAATATGGAAAGTCGGTATATGGTTTCGTGAGAAAGTGTTGCCGATTATGTTTAGTTAGATATAGTTTATAGTGGAATCGCGATAGGACCGCATTGGTTGCGGCCCTATCTTTTTTGTTATACTGATAAATACGTGAAATACAGAGCTATTCCAGGTGCTGTCTCAGTGCTTTGGCGGCATCGGAGTCCTCGGGTAAGGCCCTGAGAATCTCCTGTGCGTCGTCGCGGCGCTTCAGCAGTCGGAATGCGAGCATCATGGCGTCCTCCATGCAACGGCTGTCCGACGCCATGTCGATGCATTCCTGCTGAGTGAATTCCTCGGGCTTCATCAGCCAGGGAGCCAGCAGACGCGATTCGCGCACATCGCTGTCGTTCCACAGAGTCAGCGCCAGCTCGCGGTCGAATCCGATGCGTCGTCCTAATTCCGAAATGGAAGGGACGTCGCAGCCGAATATCATCCTGAACGGCGAGCCTCCACGCTTCAGGATGTCGGCCGTGTTGCCGTTGCGGCGGGCGAAAAACCACTGTTTGATTTCAGGTATCTCCATACGGTTCCGATTTTACATGCTGTTCCGGTTTTACTTGGCACCGCAGCTTGTGGCGCAGCCGTTCTCACACTTCACCTTGCCGGTCAGCGGCGAATACTGGTTGGACAGGCGCATCATCTGCTCCACGTAGCTTTCGGGCCAGGAGATCTTGATGTCCGTGATATTGCCCTTCTGATCCTTCACCGGAGTGTAGACCGGGTTGATGAATCCGCGATAGGGAGGAATGTCGAGAGTAGAGAAACGCTTGATCACCTCCTTGTGGAGCTTCGGATCGATCTTGACGGCATACTTCTGAATCAGCTCGTTGCCGCCCTTGTAGTCGCCCTCGCTCTTGATGCGCTGCACCTCGCCGAGCATCTGGCCGAACAGCTCGCGCATCTTGGGATAATCGTTGATCTTGACGTAGGTCTTGCCACCTTTCTTCACCAGCTCTACCACGTCCTTGCCACCTTTGCCTTTCTTCTTGCCGTGCTCCAGCACCCACTTGGCGATCAGCTGACGGTTGCGCATGTGGGCTTCCTCCACGTCCTTGCCAAGTTCGATGCGGTTCAGCTGAGTCATCAGACCGTTCATCATATACTTGTAGTACTCGGCCTGATATGCGTCGGGATTGTCAAGAATGCCCAGCTCCTGCAGCTTCGGGTCGGCAAGATAGTAGAGTGCAAAGAGATCGGCGCGGGCCTCCTCCAGTGCAGAGCCGTTCTCCTTGAGCGCATCCTGGTCAACGCCGGGCAGCAGCTTGCCAGAGGCGTGGCCCAGACACTCGTGCAGGTCGGTGTGGAGCATATCTGTGAGATACAGGTAGTCGTCCAGCATCTTGCGTGTCGGGGCGTCGATTACGAACTCCTCGTTGAAGCCGTTGCCGTGTGAGGCCATCTCGTACGCTTCGGTGATGTTCTCGATGGTCACGGACTTCGAGCCGTGGGCGGCGCGGATCCAGTTGGAGTTGGGCAGGTTGATGCCGATGGCCGTGGAGGGGAAGGCATCGCCGGCCAGCATGGCGGCGTTGATCACCTTGGCCGACACTCCCTTCACCTTCTCCTTCTTGAAGCGCTTGTCTACCGGCGAATTGTCCTCGAAGTACTGGGCGTTGCCCGAAATCTTCTCGGTGCGGTCGGACGACTTGGCGTTCTTGAAGTTGACGTACGATTCCCAGCTACCGGTCATGCCGAGCGGGTCGCCGTAGCTCTCGATGAAGCCGTTCACGAAGTCCACGTCGCTCTTGGTGTCCTCGGCCCAGAGGATGGAGTATTCGTCGAACAGTTTCAGGTCGCCGGTCACGTAATAGTCAATCAGCTTGGTGATGTAAGCCTTCTGTGCGTCGTTCTCGGCATACTGCTTTGCCTTGTCCAGATAGTATATTATCTTGGCGATGGCCGGGCCGTAGAGACCGGTGAGGTGATAGCGCATCTCGCGCAGATTGCCGTTCTTGTCCTTCACCACCTTGGCGTTCAGACCGTAGCTTACGGGCGTGGGGTCGTTGGGGTCCTTCAGTTTGTTGTAGAATTCCTCGACCTCGGCCTGGGTCACGCCGGGGCCGTACAGGTTGTTGGCGCTGTTCACCACTACGTCTACGGTGCCGTCCTGGTTCACGCGCTTGGCCATGACTGTCGGATCGAAGATGACCGGAGTCAGCTTAGTCAGCATCGTGTCGAGGGTCTCGCCCTTCTCAAGCGGCAGCTTGGCTGCGGGCAGAGCCTTGACCTGCTCGGTGAAGAATGCCTCAGAGAACTCAGGGGTGAACTTGTCGGTGCTGTAATGGTGGTGTATGCCGTTGCCGAACCATACCTGCTTCAGGTATTTCTCGAAGGCCTTGAAGTCCTTGGAATTGCGGTCGCCCTTGTAGTTGTTGTAGATGTTCTCCAACAGCTGGCGGATCTGCAGGTTGTACACACCGTTCTGGTCCCAGATGATGTCGCGGCCCATCTGTGCGGCCTCGCTCAGATAGTACAGCATCGTCTTCTGGTTCAGTGACAGGCGGTCGAACTCTGGCACCTCATAGCGAAGCACTTCGATGTCGGCGAAACGGTCCACATGGTAGTTGAAGTTCTTGTCTACCACTGCGCCGGCCGGCAGTGTCGCTACTGTGCCCATGATGATAGCGGGAATTATGTGTTTCATATAAATAAGAATTAAAATGAGCAATGAGGAAGGGGCTGAGAGGCCCCGGGAGCGGGGAGGCGGGGAGGCCCGGGAGCAGAGCTCCTTACGGAAACGGCTCCGCGAGGTGACTTAAGCTCCGCGAGGGTTATTCCACCTGGAGGACGAGGCCCTTGAGGTATTCGCCTTCGGGGTGGGCGATGTCGATGGGGTGGTCGGCGGGCTGTGTCAGCTGGTGCAGGATGCGAACGCGGCGCCCGGCCTTGACCGAGGCGGAGAATACCGCCAGGCGGAACATCTCCTTGGTAATGGCCTGCGAGCAGCTGAAGGTGAACAGGATGCCGCCGGGCTTGATCTTCTCGAACGCGCGGGTGTTGAGACGGCGATAACCTATCAGACCGTTCTTGATGGCGCCCCGGTGCTTGGCGAATGCCGGCGGGTCGAGTACTATCAGGTCGTAGTGGTCGGCCGGCATGTCGTTCAGGAACTTGAAGGCATCTTCGGTGAACGAGCGGTGACGCGGGTCGTCGGGGAAATTGAGCGCGATGTTGGCGTCGGTAAGGGCCACGGCCTTGGCCGATGAGTCGACCGAGTCGACCGAAGCGGCGCCGCCGCGCATGGCGTACACCGAGAAGCCGCCCGTGTAGCAGAACATGTTCAATACATGCTTGCCCTGCGCGAATTTCTCCAGCAGCTTGCGGTTCTCGCGCTGGTCGACGAAGAAGCCTGTTTTCTGGCCCTTCAGCCAGTCGATGTTGAACTGCAGCCCGTTCTCCAGTGCGATGTTGCCGTCGTACTGGCCAATCAGGTATTGGTTTTCAGGCTCCAGCTCGGCCTTGAAGGGAAGGGTGGAGTCAGATTTATAATATACATTTCTGATACGGGCATCGGGCAGGAGGGTGAGCGCGTCGGCCACCTCGCCGCGAGCGAAGTGCATGCCGGGGCTGTGCGCCTGCATCACGGCCGTGTCGCCGTATATGTCTATCACAAGACCGGGCAGGAAGTCGCCCTCGCCGTGCACCAGGCGGTAGCAGTTGTTGTCGGGGCGTATCAGACCTAAGTCCTGACGCAGACGGAACGCAGACTCCAGGCGCTGCATGAAGAAATCGTCGGGCAGCGTGTCGGCGTCAAACTGCAGCATGCGCACCGCGATGCTGCCTATCTGGTAGTGTCCGCAGCCCAACACACGACCCGTGCTGTCCTCCACCGTAACCGGTTCGCCTTCCTTCAGATGGGGCGGCAGTGTGGCTATGGCTCCCGAAAAGATCCAGGGATGACGACGGATTACGGATTCCTCCTTGCCGGGCTTCAGCTTTATTATCTTGTGTGGCATATACTATGTTGTTTTAAGAGAGGGAATTATTTGAACAGACGGACTATATCCATTCCGTTGGCATAAATAAGCAGACCGAACAGGATGATCATGCCCACGATCTGGGCGCGTTCCATGAATTTCTCGCTCGGTTTGCGTCGGAAAATCACCTCATACAGCAGGAACATTACGTGGCCGCCGTCCAATGCCGGTATAGGCAGGATGTTCATGAACGCCAGGGCCACCGACAGGAAGGCCGTGATGTTCCAGAACGCTATCCAGTCCCACGACGAGGGGAATATGGATCCGATGGCGCCGAAGCCGCCGATGGATTCGGCTCCCTCCTTGGTGAACACCATCTTCATCGACTTGGCGTATCCGGTGAGTTTGTCGGTACCCATCTCCACGCCGCGCGGCACGGACTGCAGCAGGTTATAATGAATCTCCTTGCTCTTGAAGAAAGCCGCCGGATTGATTTCCAGACCGATTCCCATCTTGGACGATCCGGAAAGGGTTACGTTCTTGACGATGGTGTCGAGTCGCGCTCCGTTCTTGCGTTCTATGGTGATCGGCAGGGTCTGGTTGTCGTGTCCCTTAAGGGTGCGCATGAATCCCAACAGCTCGGGAGTCGGGATGGTGTCTACGGCTATGATTCGGTCGCCGGCCACGATGCCGGCCTTGTCGGCGCCGTCGCCCGTCTGCACCTGGCTCACCTGCGCCGGGATGCGGTAGGTGAAGAAGCTGAACGTGGCCGTGTCGGCCTTGGCCTCGCGGTCAAGCTGCAGCAGGAAGTCGGACGGTATGTGTATGTCCACCTGCTTGCCTTCGCGCAGCACCGTCACCCTCTTGGCCTGCGCCATCTGCATCAGCGCCTCGGCCGGATTGTCCAGCTCCTTGTAGTCGGCCATCAGGGGAATGTCGCCGTTGCGGAAACCGGCGTCAAGAGCCACGCCGCTATACTGCATTCCCATCTTGGCCTCCTTGAACGGCACGTACTTCTCGCCGGTGGCGTATACGATGCCTGCATAGATCAGGATAGCCAGCAGGAAATTGAACAGCACTCCGGCTATCATAATAAGGAGTCGCTGCCAAGCCGGCTTGGAACGGAATTCCCATTCCTGGGCCGGCTGCTTCATCTGCTCGGTGTCCATCGACTCGTCGATCATGCCCGCAATCTTGCAGTAGCCGCCCAGGGGGAGCCACCCGATGCCATATTCCGTGTCGCCCCAGAAGCCCTTTTTCTTCTTGGGCTTCGACGCGTCGTTATTGTCTTTGCACTTTAGTTTCCGGGTCTTGCCGAGACCTCCGATGTATTCCTTGGGTTTCCATTTGAACAGCTCGATCCATGGGTCGAAAAAGATGTAGAATTTTTCCACCTTCACTCCGAAGATTCGGGCGAAGAAGAAGTGACCGAACTCGTGGATTATGACGAGGAAAGCGAATGCCAGTATCAGCTGGGCTGCCTTAATCAGAAATGTTTCCATTTAAATAATGAGTGGCGTGGCCTGTATCCGGTCACGCGGTGTGAATGTTCATACTGTCGACGATGCTTATGGCAGCCTCCGTGCCGAGACGGTGGGCCTCGGCGATGTCGTCGAGGGAATTGATGCCTGTAATTGGGATGGCCTGGAGCGTCCTGTCGGCCACGGTGTAAAGGTCGGTGAACGGGATGCGCTCCTGCAGGAAGGCCTTTACGGCCACTTCGTTGGCGGCGTTAAGCAGGGTGGGTGCGGTGCCACCTGTGCCTACGGCGTCGAAAGCGAGGCGCAGCAGGGGGAATTTCTCCATGTCCGGGAGGAAGAAAGAGAGGTTGGCGTGGTCGGCCAGCGACAGATGATGCTGCGGAGCCGGGAGACGTTCGGGATATCCGAGCGCATAACGGATGGGCATACGCATGTCGGGGTCGGCCAACTGGGCCTTGACCGATCCGTCGATGAATTCCACCAAGGAATGCACCACCGATTCGGGATGCACCAGGATGTCGATGTTCTCGGGCCGGATGTCGAACAGCCAGCGGGCCTCGATCATCTCGAATCCCTTGTTCATCATCGACGCGGAGTCGATGGTGACTTTGGCGCCCATGTCCCAGTTGGGATGCTTCAGGGCCTGGGCCGGAGTCACGGTGCTTAGTTCTTCGCGCGGCATGGTGCGGAACGGGCCGCCGCTGGCGGTGAGTATCAGCTTGCGGATGTCCTCGTGCCGCTCCCCCTGCAGGCATTGGAATATGGCGGAATGCTCCGAATCGACAGGGAGAATCCGGGCGTTGTTGCGTCTGGCGGTGGCTGTCACTATCTCGCCGGCGGCCACGAGGGTTTCCTTGTTGGCCAGCGCGACGGTCTTGCCGCGCTCCAGGGCGTTGAGCACGGGCGCAAGGCCGCTGTAACCCACCATTGCCCCGACCACGATGTCGTTGTCAAGATGCCGTGCTGCCTCGGCTATGGCCTCGGCGCCGGCGGCAGTCCCGATGCCCGAACCGCGTAGGGCTTCGCGCAGGGAGGGGAGGGCCGATTCGTCGGCTATCACCACAAAGTCGGGATGATGGCGCAAGGCTTGCTCGGCCAGCAACTGCCAGTTGCGGCCTGCCGTGAGTATCCGGGCGCGGAAACGCTCCGGATGCGATTCGATTACATCAAGAGTCTGGGTGCCGATGCTGCCGGTACTGCCCAATATCGTTATGTCCTGTTGTGTTGCCATTTCAAAGAGCAAAGTTACGAAAAAAACGGCACACCGCAAAGTTGAAGAAAACAGAGGGGCGGGATGGAGAGGCGGGATGGGAGCGGAGCTCCTGACGGGAACGGCTTCGCGAGGGTGAAAGGCGAGTGGAGGATGGGGGTGTTATAAGGAGAGTAGGGGCTGTTATAAAGAGGGATAGGGGCTATTACAGGAGGGGCAGGGGCTATTGTAAGAAGGAGTAGGGAGCCAGGGGGGTGGCGTTGTGCCAGAGGCGGAGCTGCAGCCAGCGGGTGGAGCGCGAGTCGGGGTTGGCGGGATAGGCTATGGGCTGGCCGCCGTTGACGGCGTCGCCGTTCACCACTAAGGGCGTGCCGACATGGGAATAAGACGAGACGAAGCCGCGGGCGTGCTGTATCAGTATGGTGTAGCCGTGCATGGATGCGTGATAGTACACGGCCAGCACCGTGCCGTCGGCCACGGCCTGGATCGGGGCGTCGGATGCGAGCAGTATTGTCGGATCTGTGGCCTTGCGGGAATTTTCGGGGAAATATGCGTGAGGGGATACCGGCACAAATAGCATCCCGTCGGCATCGAGCGGTGCCAGCACCGAGATGTTGAAACGTTCGCGCTCGTCCATGGCGGAGACGAAGCGCTTTTCGGCCGGTGAGGCATCGGGGAGCATATCGGGGTCATAGTCGCCGGTTATGGAGTCGGCCGATTCGGTGTCGGTGACGGAGCGTCCGGGATTCGAGACCCGGCGGTAGTTGTCGATCCAGGCATTGGTCAGCGCTACCTGTCGCGATAATGAGTCGATGCGCATCATGGCCTGCTGGGCCTCGATGCGCTGGGCTTCGGGCACATACGATGGCAGGAGATTTCGCATGGGCGTGTACGCCAACAGCAGGGCCGTGACGAATATCAGCAGCATTATGATCAATGCCAGCCCCACCCATATACGCAGGGGTGTAAGGACGAGCGAGACTCGCCGACGCAGGTGCGCTTCGTCTTCAATGTTGAGCCGATATATGCGTTTTTGTCTCATTTTTGCAAAATTATAAAAATATGATGAAATAATGATGATTTATTGCGAAATGTTAAAAAAATAAAGAGTAATTTGTTTGTAATTCGGAAAAAATGTGTAATTTTGCGCTGAAATGTCGGATTTTAACAATTGCTAAATGCAATGCGTCGCCCGGGGAAACCCTCGGACGGTATGGTTGCGTTTAGGATGTTAAAAGATTTCACTATAAATGAAATGACGGCTAAGTATAACCAACCCAAAGCCTTAACCCAAAAAATAAAAAAATAATCGGCTGTCCGAAAGTTAAAACTTGAGTTTGTGCAAACAAATTAAAAGTTCTTAACGTTTAACTGATAAATTGAAAACAAACACATCTAAAATCACAAGTTATGAAAGCTAAGAATCTTTACTACGTGATGGCCCTGTGTGCTGCCGGCGCATTCGCTTGCAACAGCGCATCCGCACAGGACGTTTTCGTGGACGATGCTGTTTCTGTAACGGAGTTTACCTGCGACAACAACGACCACTATTTCTCGAATTGGCGTGACAACTGGTTCATCGAGGTCAGCGCCGGCGGCAACCAGCCTCTGGTAGAGCGCGGACTCGCAGCAGACCAGATGAAGAGCGTGGACGGCGCACTCTGGACTGGTACATACAGTGTAGGTTTCGGCCGTTGGGTATCTCCCTACATCGGATTCCGCTTCAAGGGTATCGGAGGCTCGATCCACTACTGCTATCCTCTGGCAAACCAGACAACAGGCGATGGTTTCATGCACATGAAGGCCGCCAACCTGCAGGTTGAAATGATGTGGGATATGTTGAATTCCATCAGCTACAACCCCAAGCGCGTGTTCAGCATCATCCCGTTCTTCGGTCTCGGTGGCGGTGTAAGCTGGGACTTCACGAACAAGGGTAACAAGTTCGGCGACATTGCCGCTGCTTATCCCGCAGAGCACGCTAAGCGCGTGCAGTGGACTCTGCCCGTTTCCGCAGGTCTCCAGTTCCGTTTCCGTCTGTGCAAGTATGTTGACTTCTTCGCTGAGGCCCGCGCACAGTTCTACGGCGACAACTGGAACAACGTAGCAAGCGGTTGCTCCATCGACGCTCTGGTAAGCGCAATGGGCGGTTTCAACTTCAACATCGGCGGCCGCGGCTGGAACACATTCAACGAGTGCAACTATGTATCGCAGATCGCCGCTCTGAACGGTCAGGTCAACGACCTCCGCGCCCAGCTGCTGGCTTGCGGTCAGGAAGTGGCTGCCCTCCAGGCTCAGCTCCCCTGTCCCGAGGTACAGAAGGATTGCGTGAACGCTCCGCTGATGAGCACCGTTCGCTTCATGATCAACTCCGACAAGATCATGCCTACCGAAGAGGTTAACGTCTACAACATGGCCGAGTGGCTGAAGGCTAACCCCAACGAGAAGATCATGGTTGTAGGTTACGCCGACAAGGATACCGGTACAGCCGAGTACAACATGGGTCTGTCCGAGCGTCGTGCCAACGCAGTTGCCAAGGCTCTTACCGACACTTACGGAATCGCAGCAGATCGTCTGACTGTTAAGTGGGACGGTAGCGATGTTCAGCCCTACAGCACCAACGACTGGAACCGTATCGTAATCTTCACTCAGAAGTAAACGAGACTTATAGAAATAAGGAAGGCCGCGCCTCGTGCGCGGCCTTTTTTGTGTCACGGCGCATCTGTCTTTACGGTGTGGATTCATGTTCGCCTTACAATATGACAGGAAGCTGTGAAGAAAACCGCAGAAATATGTCAAGCAACATGTTTTTTTGTTTGGTAAACTTGAAAAAAGGTTGTAAGTTTGCAATGGAGTTGTGAGGCCGGCGGAATTACCGGTCGAAACGCCCCCAATGGAAACCTAACAGGGCACAGGAAGTGCCACATTTACTTAAATCGAAGTATATGAAAATCAACGAAATCATGGCCGGCCTCGAGGCAAGGCATCCTGGAGAGAAGGAATTCCACCAGGCAGTGCGTGAGGTTTTACTGTCAGTGGAGGATGTGTACAACCAGCATCCGGAGTGGGAGAAGGCACGACTGATAGAGCGCATGGTGGAACCTGACCGCATCTTCACGTTCCGCGTGACGTGGGTAGACGACAAGGGCGAGGTTCAGAACAACATAGGCTATCGCGTGCAGTTCAACAACGCGATCGGCCCGTACAAGGGAGGCATCCGTTTCCACGCTTCCGTCACACTGTCCATCCTGAAGTTCCTGGGATTCGAGCAGACATTCAAGAATGCCCTGACCACACTGCCTATGGGCGGTGCCAAGGGAGGTTCCGACTTCAGCCCGCGCGGCAAGAGCGACGGCGAGATAATGCGTTTCTGCCAGGCTTTCGTGCTTGAGCTGTGGCGCAACCTCGGTCCCGACCGCGACGTTCCCGCCGGCGATATCGGCGTAGGCGGCCGTGAGGTAGGATATATGTACGGTATGTACAAGAAGCTGGCCCGCGAGAACACGGGTACGTTCACCGGCAAGGGTCTGTCGTTCGGCGGCAGCCGCATCCGTCCGGAGGCTACCGGTTTCGGCGCACTCTATTTCGTTGAGAGCATGCTGAAGGACCTGAACACCGACATCAAGGGCAAGACCATCGCCATCTCCGGCTTCGGCAACGTGGCTTGGGGCGCAGCCAAGAAAGCCACCGAACTCGGCGGCAAGGTGGTGACTCTGTCCGGTCCCGACGGATACATCTACGACCCCGCAGGTCTGAACGCCGAGAAGATAGAATATATGCTTGAGCTCCGTGCATCGGGCAACGACATCGTGGCTCCGTACGCCGACAAGTTCCCCGGCTCCACATTCTATGCAGGCCGCAAGCCCTGGGAGCAGAAGGTGGACATCTGCCTGCCCTGCGCCACACAGAACGAGGTGAGCGAGGCCGACGCCAAGATGATAGTCGACAACAAGGTGATGATGGTGGCCGAAGTTTCCAACATGGGCTGCACCGCCGAGGCTATCGACTACTTCATCTCGCACAAGCTGCCGTACGCACCCGGCAAGGCTGTGAACGCCGGCGGTGTGGGCGTATCCGGCCTGGAAATGAGCCAGGATGCCGAGCACCTGCAGTGGAGCGCAGCCGAGGTGGACAAGAAGCTGCACGAGATGATGCTCAACATCCACGAGGCATGCGTGGAGTATGGTCGTCAGGAGGACGGTTACATCAACTACATGAAGGGCGCCAACATCGCCGGCTTCATGAAGGTGGCCGACGCCATGATGGCTCAGGGTATAATCTGATAATATCCGACTGATAAAATCCGACTAATCCTAAAACAGCGGTATCTGCCTGACCGCCGCTGCTGTCTTCACCATGAGCGAAGATACGGACGATAGAATGAAGGAGCATGGTGTGCGCCCTACGGCGGTGCGCAGCATGCTCCTTAAACTTTTTGACCGTGTGCCGGGACCTGTGTCCGCCCAGCGGATAGAGTCGGAACTTGACACCGTGGACCGCTCCACCATCAGCCGTTCGCTGACATTGTTCGTGCAGAAAGGGTTGCTGCACGTGATAGACGACGGGAGCGGCACCCCGAAATATGAGGTCTGTCCCTCGCACCATCACCACAACCCCAACGACGGCCACATGCACTTCCACTGCCGCAAATGCGGCCGTACCATCTGCCTGGAAGGCAACCCTCTGCCCGATGTGAATCTGCCCGAGGGATTCGAACCGGACGGCATCAACTGCATCATCACCGGCCTCTGTCCCCGTTGCTCCTGAAAGGTTAAATACCTCATTACTCGTCACTAATACTTAATACCTCGTTTTTGCACAGCCTGTGCAGCTTCTTTGTCGTAACTTTGCATCGTAATAAATACGATATTTGTTGTACACTATAAAAAGCAAGGTTATGGCACACACACATACCGATAATGTTGCTGATGCACATACAGACAATGACGGACACGGACATTGTCATGTAGGGCATTGTCACAGTCACAATCATAATCACGGACACAATCACAATCACGACGGCAGTCAGGAAGGCTGGCGCGGATTTACGCGCGAGATAATCAGCGGCGTGCTGTTAGCGATGTGTCTCGTGCTTGAACATACCGGCGCGTTTGCATCGATGGGCGCGGCCATGGGCATCAACGCCGCAGGCTCCGGCTGGCTTCCGATGACGGCTTACCTCATCGCATTGCTGCCTGTAGGGTGGCCGGTGGCCGTAGAGATGTGCCGGTCGTGGGGCAGCGGGAGCGTGATGAATGAATTCACGCTGATGGTGGCCGCATGTATCGGAGCCTTTATAATCGGAGAATACCCTGAAGGAGTGGCTGTGCTGCTGTTCTATGCCATAGGGGAGAAACTTGAGGACGTGGCGTCGGACGACGTTCGCCGCCGAGTTCGCTCGCTTTTGGGCCGGATACCCGATAGCGCCACTGTAATCGATAACGGAGAACGCCGCAAGGTCAGCCCCAAGAATCTGCCCGTCGGCACCCGCATCATTGTGCAGCCCGGCGAGCGTGTGCCAATCGACGCCAAGCTGGAAGGTGGCGACCCCGTTGACTTCGACACTGCGGCGATAACGGGTGAATCGGTGCCCAGATCGTTCAGCCCCGGCCAGGAACTGCCGTCGGGCATCATACCTGTTGACAGACCCATAGAGGCCACGACGGTCCGCGAGTTCGACAACTCGTCCATGACGCGCATACTCAAGATGATAGAGGATGCGCAGGCCGGCAAGTCGCACACCGAGACGATGCTGCGCCGTATCACCCGATGGTACACCCCGGCGGTGTTCATCCTGGCCTTGTGCGTGTTCTTCATTCCCTGGATTGTGGCCGTCGTGCAGGATGGTGTGTTCGACTGGCAGACCTGGTTCCGCCGCTCGCTGGTGTTCCTGGTATGCTCATGCCCCTGCGCTATGGTGGTGAGCATCCCGCTCAGCTATTTCGTGTCGCTCGGCACCGCCTCACGCTTGGGATTGCTGTTCAAAGGCTCGAAGTATCTTGACGGTATGGACCGGCTGAAGAACGTGGTGTTCGACAAGACCGGCACGCTGACCACAGGAGAATTCCATGTCAGCGCCGTCAAACCGGCCGGAGGCGTCGACGCCGACACATCGGTTTCTCTTGCAGCCGCCATAGACGCTGATTCCACCCATCCGCTTGCCAGGTCGATATGCGCGTATGCCGCATCAAAGGGCGTGAAGGTACCGGTGGCTGCCGGTGTCAAGGCCGTCCGTCACGGCATGTGTGGCACGGTAGACGGCACGGAGGTGTCGGTAGGCTCAGGCACGTTGATGGAGACGCTTGGCGTCAATGTGCCGGAATCGTCCGTGCCCGGATCGCGGATATGTGTGGAGCGTGACGAAAAATATTTAGGCTCGATATATCTGGAGGACACCGTGAAGCAGGAGGCCGCCGAGGCCATAGCCGACCTGCACAGGCTCGGCATCAAGGTGACGATACTGAGCGGCGACCGCAAGGAAGCCGTGGAGCGTGTGGCCCGTCAGGTGGGTGCCGACTCATGGCAGGCCGAGATGCTCCCCGAGGACAAACAGAAGAAGGTAGACTCGATGCACCGGCAGGCGCCTACCGCCTTTGTGGGCGACGGCATCAACGACGCCCCGGCCATCGCAGCATCCGACGTGGGCGTGGCCATGGGCACGATGGGCACCGGAATGGCGATGGACACCGCCGACGTCATCATATCGGGCGACAACCTGAAGTATCTGGCCCGCGCCGTGCTGCTGTCACGCCGCGTCAAACTGACTGTGGCCGAGAACGTCACGTTCGCGTTGCTGGTCAAGGCCGTGGTGATGATTCTTGGAGCCTTCGGCGTCGCCACCCTGTGGGCCGCCGTATTCGCCGACACCGGCGTCACTCTCATCACCATCCTCTGGACCCTGCTGATGCTACGCAAGGTCCCGAAGTGACATGCCGATTGATAAATTTGCATAATAGTGGCGCAGGCACTCCGTGCCGCGCCACTATCCGCCACTGTCCGTTTATGAAAATTTTTAAAATATTTTAAAATTTATTTGTGATAAATAAAAATAATTCATACCTTTGCGACTATAAAAAATAATTACAAAAGGGCAATAACGCACACGAAAGCTCGCTGGCAGATTGAAAATAGTATAGACTAAGTGCAAAAATAAAACTTATTGTAAGTAAAACTTGCATAAAGTAATCACACCGCACACACCTTAAAACTGAACATACAGGTTCGTAATTAATCCTTATCTTGCGGATAAGTGATCGAAATCAGACCTGCGTTGACTTTAAAGAGATATAACAACAAATAACGATTTTAAAAGCCATGAAACAGATCCTCGCATTATCAGCAGCCGCCATGCTGCTTGGAGTTGTCTCCTGTTCGCAGGAGGATGTCGTCGGCCCGAAGGGTGACGGCAACGTGACATTCACTGTCACTATTCCGGAGAAAATGGGTACACGTTCGTTTGCCGACGGACTTACAGCCAACGACCTTCAGATGGCTGTGTACGACGCCGAGACCGGCTCGCTTGTCATGACGCCTGCGGATCAGAAGTTCAGCGAGGCAGCCTCCGGCTCCCTTACCACAACCGTATCACTGAACCTTGCTTCCGGCCGCAGCTATAAGATTGCCTTCTTCGCGCAGAACAAGGAGGGCGGGGCCTATACCTTCAATGCTGACACTAAGACCATAACCGTCAGCTATGGCGCGATGGCCACTACTTACAATACCGATGCGTTCGACTGCTTCTATACGCTGTACGAAACCGGCGAGATCACCGGTGCCATCAATCATGACGTGACGCTGACACGCCCCGTGGCGCAGGTTAACTGGGGAACATCCGACCTGGCCGAGCCGGCAGTGGTCGATCCCAACGCATACGGAGCGGATGCCGCTAACCTTGTCTCAGAGGTGTCGACAAAGGCATACACCACGTTCAACATGTTCAGCGGTGATGTGACAGGCGAAGCCGAGGAAGTGACGCTGCCGTATCTGGCACGTCCGGCAGACACGGAAAGATTCCCCGTCCAGCCCGATAAATACGCATACGTGTCGATGCAATACCTGCTGGTGCCCGCAGCGTCGTCGGTGATTGACATCACTCTCAAGACGGCCAACAGCGCCACGGCCGTAAAGCCGTTGAGTACAGTGGCAGTGACCAATGTGCCGGTGCAGGCCAATTACCGTACCAACATCTATGGCGCGCTCCTGACCAACCCCAATTATTTCACTGTAACCAAGGATGAAAACTGGGATGACGGCTATGATTTCCCTGTCGAGCCGGTAGAGGTGAGAAGCAATGAGGAACTGGTAGCCGCACTGCAGAACGGCGGCAACTATGTGATACCGGAAGGCGAGAGCCTGACTATGCCCGATGTGACTACGTCCGTAGTATTGTCAAAACCCCTGAAGCTTAATGTCGAAGGTACGATGAATCTGACTGGTGTAGGTACGGCCGATTCTCCTAATGCCGCAGACAGAATAAAGAATCTTAAACTATTAAACGTTGCCAGCTATGTTGAATTGACCGGTAACGGGACAATTGAAGCTGACGGTGGAGATTTCTTGTTCCATGTCACCAAAACCGGCACACTTAACATTGATGGTGTAGATATAGTGTACAACTGTACTGAGGGCGCGGCAAACAAAGCGGCAATCAATACCGGTGTCAATCCCACGACTGTGAAAAACAGTACGATTACTACAAACTGTACGGCAGTACGGCATAACAATTCCGGCAAGCTGATAATGGAGAATACTACAATAAATGTGAATCTCCCCAGCGATGGCGGGAATATGTGGGGAGCCATAACTTCCAGAGGACATGTTGATCTGACAAATGTAAAGATTAACAGTAAGGCCCGCGGCCTTGAGATAACGGCTTCCATGGACAAGCCATTTGACGGTAGGCTCAAAGATTGTGAGTTTTATACAGAGGCGGACCGGGTATTGTATGTAGAATCCGCATGGGCAGAAGGTTCCAAGCTGACTATAGACGGAGGCAAATATTCTTGTAAGAATACAACCGGCACGGAATATAATAGTCCTGTTCTTTTTGATAACAACAGGAGCGGAAAGAAATTTGACTGCAACATCATTTCCGGTGAATTCGTGAAACAGCCGTGGGGATTCCAGAGTGGCACATGGCCAAATTGGATTGACGACGATCCCTCCGTATATCTTGCTCCCGGATCGGTATGGGAGGAGATAACTCCCGCCGCTACCAATCCGGTATATACCTGGCGAGTAGTAAAGCAATAACAGCGGTGCCGAGATTCAGGAGGCTGTGCCGTCATGGCGCAGTCTCCGCCTCAGCATATTAACCAGTATAATCCCCCGTAATCCGGTGTAATATCAACCTGTTGCCGTGAATAAATATATCATAAGAATACATACGTGCATCCTTGCACTGGTGCTGGCCACAGGCATCAGCGCGTCGGCGCTTAGCCGGGATGAGTACGAGTTCGCGTCAGGCTTCAGCATCAACAAGAGTTGCCTGGTGATTGACGACGGCCTGGAGAGTCTGGGACGCAAGGTAGCAGACTGGCACAAGGCCGGCCGCATCGAACGGTTTGATGTGTGTGGCTACTCGTCGCCCGACGGACCGTATGCCTTCAACGCCCGGCTCGCCGCAGATCGTGCCGAAGCGGTATGCAGGTATTTCAACCGGTACTGGGGTATCCCTGTCTCGCTGATCAACGTCAGCAATGTGGCCGAGGACTGGGATACGACCCGCAAGCTGATAGCCGCCGGTGACATCGGCGACCGGGACGGTATTCTTGCCATCATCGACAACGAGCCGGACGGCGACCGCCGCGAGGCTAAGTTGCGCAGTTATTCCGGAGGCAACGCATGGCGCCGGCTGGCTGCCGAGGTATTCCCGCAGGTGCGCCGTGCCAGGATTGTGGTAGTCACCGACGACGGAGAGTTAGAGGCTGTCCTGACCGACGAAGGCACCGCGATCGGGCATGTAGAAGAACCCGTTGTGGAACAGCCGGCGGCAGAACCCGGGGATGATGTTTCCGTAGCAGCCGACACGGAGCCGGTGTGGCAGCGCCACGCATACCTCAAGACCAATGTGCCGGCATGGTTCCTGCTCTGGCTCAACCTCGCCGGTGAGTACGATATATCTAAGCATTGGAGCGTAAACCTCTCCATATATTACAGCGGCTTCGACTACTTCCAGCGCACGCGCAAGTACCGCACGTTCGCGGTGATGCCCGAGGTGCGCTACTGGTTCCGTCCCGACAATCAGGGATTTTTCGTAGCCCCGCATTTCGGATTGGGATGGTACAACGTGGCGTTCGAGGGCGCGTACCGTTATCAGGACCATGACGGGCGCACCCCGGCCATCGGCGGCGGCGTCAACGCCGGTTTCCGCTGCAACATCAGCCGCAACAAGCGGTGGCGCCTGGAATGTTCCGTAGGTTTCGGCATATACGCTCTGGACTACGATATGTTTGTGAACAAGGCCAACGGGCTGTTGGCCGGCCGCAAGAAGCGTACGTTCTACGGCATAGACAATGCCGCCCTGTCGGTGTGCTATATGTTTGACGTCAAGAAGAAAGGAGGCCGGAAATGAAACCTCATGTCCTCACGTCACTGACATTCCGGCTCCTTGCCATGGTCTTGACGCTGGCGGCCGCCCAGACCCAGACGTCGTGTGTGCACGAGTTTCCCGAAAACACTATGCCCAAGCGTGACATCACGCTGACCATCCGTCATCTTCAGGAATGGACGCATACCGAGATGACCGTCACGCGGCAGGATGCCGGGGCCACGGTGTGCCGCTATCATCTGAAGGCATACCCGGCCGGGCTTGAGCAGGTGCCGGCGGCCGAGTTCGTGTTCTTCCGGAACGACCCGGACCGTAACGATTTCACCGTGACCATCCAGCTGAGCGAGGGGGACTACGACCTGTATTGCTGGAGCGACTATGCCGACGCCACGCAGCAGTCGTCTTATTTCTTCGACTCCTCCGAATTCCACAACATCATATATGCCGAGCCGTATAACGGCAATAACGAGTTGCGCGACGCATTCCGAGGCGATGTCTCCTTTACGGTGGCCAGCACGATGAACGCCGAGTATCATCAGGATGTGGAGATGACCCTGGAGCGTCCCTTCGCCCGGTATGAGTTCCGCGCCACCGACATCCGCGATTTCGTGGACCGCGAGATGACGCGCCGCAATATCTCGAGAGACGAGGAGCCCGAGGCCGGTCCTCCGGCCAACATCGAGCACCGGCTTCCCAACATCAATCAGTATCGTATCCGGATGGTGTACACCGGCTATATGCCCTCCAGGTTCGATAACTTCCAGAACAAGCCTGTGGATTCGGCCACCGGCATGAGCTATGACGCACAGATCAGTATCCTTTCCGAAGATGAGGCACGCCTCGGGTTCGACCATGTGATGGTGAACGGGCACGAGTCGAGCGTGGCGGTGTGCATGGAAGTATATGACCCCGATGGCGAGCTTATAGGCAGCACGTCCACCATCAACGTGCCCACCATGCGCGGACGTAACACCATAGTGCGCGGACGCTTCCTGACGTCGCAGGCCACCGGTGGAGTCGGTATCGACCCCGGCTTCAACGGCGAATACAATATAGAACTGTAACCAATCGCACATCAACCAACTTATAATAACATGAAAAAGTTTTTTGCATTTGCTACGACAGCGACAATGCTGTTCGGCTTCGCGTCGTGTTCCAGCGAACTTGATGCTCCGGAAGCAGCTCGCGACGGCAACGTGAACTTCACGGTCACGCTTCCGGGCACCCCCGGCACACGTGCCTTCTCCGACGGTCTCACCGCCGAGAACCTGCAGGTGGCCGTCTATGACGTCACCGACCCCGACAATGTAGTGCTTGCCACCACGAAGGAACAGGATTTCGAAAACTCGCTGCAGACCACCGTAAACCTGAGCCTGGCCAACGGCCGCAGCTACAGGATCGCCTTCTTCGCCAGCCTGAAGGACGACTCCCCCTACACCTTCGACACCGCGAACAGGAAGATTACGGTGGACTACACCAAGATGACCGAGTACAACAGCACGGACAGATACGACTGCTTCTATCAGCTGTTCGAGACCGGCAAGGTCACCGCAGCCATCAACGAGACCGTCACCCTGTACCGTCCCGTGGCACAGATCAACTGGGGCACCTCCGACCTGAAGGAGGATGTACTGAAGGTTATTTACGGAGACAATGACCTGGAGAACCTTTACACCAAGGTCACGACTATGGGCTACACCGAGTTCGATATGTTTGCCAAGGATGTGGTGGAAGGCACACAGGAGGATGTGACCTACGTCCTGGCCACACGTCCCGCCGCAGCCGAGAACTTTCCGTATCAGCCCAAGGGCGACGACGGCGAGCCGGTAAGGACTTACGACTATCTGTCGATGCAGTATCTGCTGGTGCCTCAGGCATCGTCGCTGGTAGACCTGAAACTGGAGTCTGCCGCATCGGCCACGGCCACTGACGCAATCGCCGTGGTGAACGTTCCCAATGCCCCGGTACAGGCCAACTACCGCACCAACATCTTCGGCGCCCTGCTGACCAATCCCGCCGAATTCAATGTGGTGAAGGAGAAGAACTACGAAACTCCCGATTATAACGTTGTGTGGAACGGCGAAGTGGACACGAATATTCCTTCAGAGGATGTGGCCGGCGTCACCACATACACCATCACGACGCCTGCACAATTGGCCGGCCTTTCCGCTTTGGTCAAAGAGGGCGATACCTTCAAGGGCAAGGTAGTCAGGCTTGACGCAGACCTTGACATGAACAATGAGGTGTTCACTCCGATCGGCTATTTCTCAAGCAATGGCGCATACGGTTTTGCAGGTACGTTTGACGGTAACGGCAAGACTATCAGCAACCTTAATTGCATCGAGGTCCCCAATGGCGACAGCAATGCGGCCGGCCTTTTCGCATACATCAAGAGCGGTGCAGAAATCAAGAACCTTACAGTTGACGGCGCCAAGGTAATGGGTACTCATTTTGCCGGTGTAATCTGTGGATACGCTCATGCGGGCGATGCCGCTAATCTTAAGATTACGAACTGTACCGTCAAGAATTCATCGGTAGTATCTTCAATGGGCATAAATGGAAATGACGGTGACAAGGCCGGTGCAATAACAGGTTTCCTCCAGAAAGGAGAGCTGACCGGCTGTACGGTCGAGAATGTCACTGTCGAGGCAATGCGCGACGGCGGTGTATTCGTAGGCTGCATATCGCAGGCCGCTTCTCAGGCCACGAAAGTGCAGAACAACCATGCCTCCAACTCTACGCTTACTGTCAAAGGTAATGCCGCCGAGGCTCTTGGCATGGAAGTGGGCCGTACAGTCAACAGGGGTTCTGTCAATGTTTCCGGAAATACATTCACCGGCTGTACCATGAATGTGGCTGACTTTGACTGTCGCGAAGCATCGGGCGACAAGCAGTTCATCAACATCACCTGCAAGCCCGGAGTGACACTGAACATCGTCAATGTCAAGTCCCGCGGTATGTATGTCACCCAGCCTAACACCGAGAAGGTGACCGTCAGGAACTGCACGTTTACAAAGGCAGCCGTACTGGGAGACAAGTCGAGCAAGAGCTATCTGTGCCGTAAGGGTATCGAGGTAATCAGTACCCGGAGCGATGCGACAGCCAATGCGGAGATTACGGGTTGTGATTTCCAGAGCTCGTTCGGCCATTCGATCCAGTTCCAGAACTATGCGGATGTGAATGTGACAGTGAAGGGCAATAAGTTCGCAGGCTGGGGCCAGAAGGAGGAGACCCAGGACGACATCGAGACATCGTGCGCTATCGTGGTGTGCGGCACTTCGCTTTGCGACACTCCGGAGGCACGTCAGGCATTTGTCGATCAGTTCCTGAAGGACAACACCTGCGCTTCGAACTATACGAAGAATGATTTCAAATACGGTTATGTCCGCTTCGACACGACGCCTGTGTATGTAGCCAACGAACAGGGCGAAATTACCCGGAGATGAAACCCGGTTGTATATCAGCAGAACGGAGTTGCCGTTAGCGGTCAATACACCGAGTAAGCATAAATCTTAATTACTGAAAAAGGCGAAAGCCGGGAGCGCCACACAGACGCTCCCGGCAATGTTTTTACTCGTCACTCGTCACTATTACTTATTCATTGGCGAGGGCCAGATCGAGGATTTCAGCAGGGTCGGAGACGATGTGGTCGGCGTATGCCGACTTCAGCTCCGAGACGGGACGGAAGCCCCAGGTCACGCCTGCAGATTCCACGCAGGCGCGCCGTGCCGTCTCCATATCCACCGCCGAGTCGCCGCAATACAGCACATCCCGCTTCGGACACGGATGGTCGCTCAGTGCCTGGAACACAATGGAGGGGTCCGGTTTCTTCGGACGGTCCGGCACTTCGCCAAGTGTGGCGGCGAACTCTATGCCGGGAAAGTAATGACCGACGATGGCATCCACGGCTTTCTGGTACTTGTTGCTGGTCACGGCTATGGCTATGTCGTGGTCGCGCAGGTCGAGCAACAGCTCCGGGATGCCGGGATAGGGCTTGGTCATGTCGGTGCAATGCCGGTCGTAATACTCGCGGAACGAGGCCAGCATGGCATCGATGGTTTCCGGCCCCGCGTCCGGCTGGGCGCGCTCCAGGAGCTTGCGCACGCCGTTGCCCACCATATAGTTGTAGGCCGACAGGGGATGGGTGGAGAACCCCGCTTCCTTCAGGGCATAGTTACAGGCGTTGCCGAGGTCGGCTATGGTGTTCAGCAATGTGCCGTCAAGGTCGAATATCACAAATTTTTTCATATCGTAGTCTGTTCAGAAAGGATAACCGATTGAGAAATGGAATGCGTGGTCGCGTTTCCATTCGGGATGTATCAGGGGCCAGGGCTCGGCGTTGACAGCCGGGTTGTGCGCCTTCATGCCGAGGTCGAAACGGATCAGGAAGTAGTTGAAGTCCAGACGAATTCCGGCACCGTAGGCCAGTGCTATCTGCTTATAGAACGAGTTGAACCTGAACACTCCCTCGGGCTGGGTGGCATAGTTGCGTATGGTCCAGATGTTGCCGGCATCGACAAACAGCGCGCCTTCCACCACCCAGAACATTTTAACGCGGTATTCCACACTGAGGTTCAGCCTGATGTCGCCGCACTGGTGGATGAAATCGGACTGAGAGTTGGTCGACGGGTAGCGTCCCGGTCCGAGCGTACGCACCGACCAGCCGCGCACACCGTTTGCACCGCCGCCGTAAAACCGCTTCTCGAACGGCAGTATGCTTGAATTTCCGTAAGGCACCCCGATGCCGAAGCCGCCGTGACAGGCAAGCGAGTTGCGGCTGTCGAACGTGCGCAGATACGTGAAGTCGCCGTCGGCCCGCACATACTGCGAATAGCGGATGCCGAATACCTTGTAGGGATTCTCGTGGAACTTCCGCTTGGGATTTATAAGGTAATTGATGGCAAACAGCAGGTTGCCCGCTATCTCCACATTGGTGCGGAACGTGAGTATGTCGCGCTGCAGGCTCCGGCGTATGCCCGGCACTTCCTGACGCTTGGTGGTGTGGTAGAACTGGAACCCCGAGCGCAGTATGAAGTGGTCCTCGTAGCTGTAGCGCAGCAACGGATTGTCGGGCGCTATCTGGTCGATGAAGTCGTTGGTGCTGGCCGGCAGGTACACGTACGATATGTCAAGGGGTGTCCAGACATAGCGCGACGGATGGCGGCGCGACGACCACTTGTAGTTCCATCCCACTGCCGACACGATGCGGGTGTATTCAGGCCGCTCCTGATAGTTGATCGACATGTTGAACTCTGTGGACGCCTTGATGCGGCGCTTGAAGCTTTCGCGCAGGAACGGTATCTTGAACTTGGGGAACACCACGGAGGCGTCCACGCCGTATTCCATGAAGCGGTTGTGGATGAAACCCTCGAGGTTGCCGTTCAGCGCCTGATACGAACCGCGCGCCCTGAGGTTCAGCGTCTCGGAGCCTTTGCCGATGTTGCGGTGTGCGTAAGCCAACGCCAGCGCCACGCCGAAGTCACCCTCCGAGTTGGTGCCCTCCACTTCCGCGGATATCGACTGGCTCTTGCCCGGAGTCAGCAGGATATAAACGTCAAGCAGCCCGTCGGTGCCGATGGAGCCTGCGGGCATGAGTCGGATGTTGATGAACTTCAGGATGGAGAGGCGTCCGAATGCGGAGTAGGTGTTCTCCAGGTCGTTGACGCTGTACGGGCGTCCGGGGGTGAAAAAGCAGTTTTCGTTCAATACGCCCGGCCGGAGATAGCGCTTGTCGCCGTACAGCACGGTCACGTTCCGGTAATGCACCGTGTCCCTGGCCTGATACTCGCGCGGATCGGGGCAGTCGGCGCCGTTATAGTCGGGAATGCAGTACACGTTGCGCACCAGATAGCGGTGATGCCTCGTCATGTCCAGTCCCCGCTGTCCCGATTCCTTGGAGGGAGGACGGACGAACATGGTCAGGTCCACCAGCTTGGAGCCGGCGGCGGTGTCGGCCGTAAATGTGACGTATTCCTTGCCGAAAGCCCAGTAGCCGCTGTTCTGCATACGGCGTGTCACCAGGTCGCGCTGCTGTTCCAGCAGATTGCGGTCCAGCCGCCCTCCCGGACCGACAGGGAACAGTAGCGAGTCGCGCATCACTATCTCGCGGATGGTGTCGTTGGGGAAGGAATACGCGATACTGCGGATGGTGTGCGGCTGCCCCGCCTCGATGGAATATCGCAGCCTGGTGCGCTTCCTGCGGTAGTCGGGAAATGAATCGGTCACGACGGTGGCGTCCAGGAATCCGGCGTTGTTGACGGCGCGCAGCAGCTGGCGCTCGTCGCCGGCCGTGGCCTCGGCATTATATAGCACCGGCGGTTCTCCCAGGCGGCGCACCCACTTGTTCCACCACCGTGTGGAGTCGCGGCCCGACATGTTGTAGACGCCGAGTCGCAGCTTGGCTATGTTCAGGAACCGGTTGTTGGGGCGCTGATGCACGTATGTCAGCAACTCGCGGTTGGTCAGCGTCCCGGACGAATCGTTCACCTCCACCTTGACGTCATCGAGCAGCAGGCTGCCGTCGGGCACGAACTTGGTGGACGAACACGACGGCAGCAATGCCATGGCGCACCACAGCATGCCGGCACACAGCCACAGGGGCAGGCTTTTCCGTATCCGTCTCATATAGCCCGTGGTCAGTCGTTCTGTTTCTTGCCGAAACCGGGGTTTACCTTGATTTTAAGGCAGACCGCGAATGTGGCGATGCAGCATATCATGACCCACCAGAAGAAATTGACGTATCCCTGCGGGCCGTCGAGTCCGAAGAAACTGTACCGGCTCAGCGTGTCGTGGATCCAGCCCGCGAACATGCCCGGCACCATCAGCCCCATGAACGCGAATGCAGTGCAGAACGAGAAGTGCGAAGTCTCGCTCGGACCCTTGCTGAAGTATATCAGGTACATCATGAACGCCGTGTAACCGAAGCCGTAGCCGAACTGCTCGATGCCGATGGCCATGCATATCAGCACGAAGTTCTGAGGCTGGAACATGGCCAGGAAGCAATAGAATATGCAGGGCAGTGTCAGCGACAGCGCCATGGGCCAGAGCCATTTCTTAAAACCCCCTTTGGCTATGGCCACGCCGCCGAGGATGCCGCCGGCCAGCAGAGCCAGTACGCCCACCCACACATTGACCAGTCCGAGCTGTATGGTGGTGAGTCCCAGACCGCCTTCGGCACGGGGCGCCAGCAGGAAGGGCTGCGTCAGCTTTAGGCACAGAGCCTCGGGCAGACGGTACAGCAGCATGAAGCACAGGGCCGTGACGATGTGCGGCTTGCGGAAGAAGCTGACGAACGTCATGCAGAAATTCCTGACGATGCTGCGGGCCGTGACGCCCGGCATCGGTTTGTCGTTGGGACTGTGGGGCAGTATGAGCCAGTCGTAGAGCGTGATGCACAGGAACAGCACGGACAGGGCCACGAACACCATGCTCCATGACGACGACACGGCCATCCCTTTCTGTTGCATATACCCTGCCCACATCACGAGACCTCCCTGCCCGAACAGCGAGGCGAGGCGGTAGAAGGTGTTGCGCACGCCCACGAACGCGGCCTGCTGATGCTGGGTCAGGGCCAGCATATAGTATCCGTCGGCGGCTATGTCGTGCGTGGCCGACAGTAACGCCATGATCCAGAACACCGCCAGTGTGCCGGTGAAGAAGAAGGGCGCGGGGAGCATGAACGCCACTGCAGCCATGGCCACGCCCAACAGCAGCTGCATACCGACTATCCAGGCGCGCTTGGTCTTGAAGATGTCGACGAACGGACTCCAGAAGGGTTTGATGACCCACGGCAGGTAGAGCCAGCCGGTATAGAACGCCATATCGGTCAGGCTGATGCCCATCTGGGTATAGATTATGACGGTGAAGCTGTTCACCACGAAGCTGGGTATACCCTCGGCCACGTACAGGGCCGGAATCCATGCCCAGGGCGATCTGCGCGCTGCGGAATTCATAAGCCGAAATGTTGTCTGATTGGTTCGGGGAGACTGTCGGCGAAAGCGACCTCGCTGTATATTTCCCTGACGAGCCGTGCGTCGAGCCGCTCGTAATCCTGCGGACGGGGCGTTATCATCAGGCCGGCCATATCTATGGCGCCCGGACCCACCACGATGCGGTCGGGTTCGTCATTCAGGTAATGATGCGGCCGGTGGCTGAGACGCGGCACGACCACTGCGCGAAGCATACCGTCGTCGCCCATCCAGTAGAACACGTTGATCAGCCCCGGGTCCGGGTTGCCGTCGGTATCGATGCCGAAAGCCGAAGCGATGGCGCGTAGCATCAAGGCTCCATGACGGTCGGGAGTGATTACGGCGCTTACGAAGTGGAAGGGAAGGTCCAGCCCGAAGGATTCGGAACTGAGGAATCCCGGCCGGTCGGAGGGATGATGTTTCTCGGCCAGCGCGAGCAGCGGCAGCTCGGACTTCAGGACGCCCTGCGTATGCAGGTGGTCGGGCGCGGAGGCACCGGCTCCGGCTCCGTTGAAGAATATTACCAGGTCGGGCGCAGCCTCGGCCATGGCCGCCATCTCGAACGGAGGGCGGTCCTGCGGACAGTGCTCGCGCGATATTATCGTGAAGTGAATCGGCAGGATGGGGAAGGGGTTGACGCAGAGGTCCCAGCCCGGCATCCACTCAGCGCACATCTGCTCTTTGGGCCGGTTGTCGGCGCAGAGGAAGCAGGGACGGCTCGCTATGGCCTCCGTTGACGTGTCGGCGGCTGTGGACACCATGCGCGCCGGGTTTAGCTGTAAGGCGAACGGGAGGTTGCCTATGTCCAGCGGCTTGCGTTGCGTCCGGCCCAGGTCATGGTAACGGACAGCGGCATCGGGCCATTCGCCCAGCTGATGCTCCACCAACAGGTTGATGGTCTCTAAGTTCAGCGGCGCGGGCCGGAGGGATTTTGTGTCAGATGTTGTTGTCGTCATCGTTGTCGTGGAATAGTTCATCGTCGTCGTCGTCATCGTCGTCGTCGTCATCGATGTAGTCCTGGATGTTGTTCCAGAATTCATCGCCTGTCGGCCCGCCGGGTATCGAGCCCAACAGCTGCCAGTCGGCGCGGCGTCCCGATTCGTCGGCCACGTTCTCGCGCACGCGGGCCATCAGCTCGACCGAGCGCAGGAAGTCCTTGTAGGTGTCGTTGGCGTTGCTTTTCTCTATCGACAGTTTCGCGTCGGAATTTCCTTCCCAGCGTCGGCACAGATACAGTGAATGGTATATGCGCCCTATGGCGTAAGAACGGCTGATGCGGAGCACCATCGCGTAGTCCTCGCCGTACGACACGTTGGGGAAGGGGAACTTGCGGGCCAATGGCGTGAAGTAGGCGCGCGGTGCGCCGAAGCCGTTGATGCGCAGCCCGTTGTTGGCTCCGTTGGCGTCCGACCATTCGTCGTGGGTGATGACGCCGGGAGGTATCTCCTTCCATTCGCGGTCGGTCATCGTATAGCTGCCTATCACCATTCCGTAGTTGCCGCTGCGGAATTTGTTGACGATGGTCTGCAGCGTGTTGTCGTCAATATATTTATCGTCAGAGTCGAGCTGTACGGCAAACCGTCCGCAGCGGCTGTCGTTCAGGGCCATGTTCCAGCATCCGCCTATGCCCAGGCCGTCGTCGGCCCCGGGCTTGAGCAGTATCAGTCGCGGGTCGGAGATCTGTTCCAGCAGCCGGCGTGTACCGTCGGTGGAGTCGTTGTCCACCACGATGACGTTGTAGGGGAAATCGGTGCGTTGGCTCAGTGCGGAGCTTACGGCGTCGGCTATGGTGGCCACGCGGTTGCGCACCGGTATTATCACCGACGCCTCGCAGTCGAACGGCTCGGCGTCATAGTCGATGGCCTCGCGCTGAGTGTTGACCAGTGCGCGGATGTCGCCGAGGTATTCGGTCAGCACCTGTTCCATCTCCACCTGATATGCCTTGTTGCGCGGATTGACGTAGTCGTGCTGCTTCTGGCCCGAATCGCGGAAGTCCACCTTCTGAACCGTGTAGAGGTATTCGGGAATCATCACCACCATCTTGCCCATGGTGACGCGCAGGCGCAGCGCGTACCAGCCGCCGTCCATCATCGCTGATTCCTTGTCGGTGAAGTCCTCGGTGGCGGCCAGGATGTCGGCGGCGTTCAGCAGCACCAGCGAGCCGAAGTCGAACGAATCGCGCACCGAGCCGGGCTGATAGTCGATGACCGGATGGTTTTCGAGCGTACCGTCCGGCAGCACCTCGCGGTAATAGCTGTAGGTCAGCGTCGAGTCTATCTCGGCAGCCGTCTCCTGAAGCCTCCGCATGGCGGCGGGAGTGATGTCTATCTTCTTGTCGTCAAGCTGCAGCAGCACGTATTGTTCCAGCCCGGAACGGAATATGTGCTCGCGCAACGCGTTGACGGTAGTGAATCTGAGTATCTCCATTATTTCCTGATAGAATCTATGACTTGTTTCATGATGCGGTCGCGGGCGGCTGCATCGGTTATTGCCTCGAATGGCACGGAGAATACGAACACCTTGCCGCGTCCGCGGTCGTGACGCAGGCCGGCCACGCCGCCGTTGCTGAATGTCAGCAGGGTTTCGGTGTCATCGTCGGCGGGTGTGAGTATGTCGGGATTCTCCACGATATACATGTTCTCATTGAGCGTCGAGGAGTAGGGTACCGAGTTGCCCCGGGTGTCGCGCAGGCGTCCCGACTGCGAGGAAGCGGCGGGCATAGTGGCGTGCTGCACGGAGTCTGGTGTGGCCTGCAGTCCCAACACTTCCTCCAGGAACTCGCGGTCGTTGCGGTCGGAGCGACGGCCCTGCAGGTCGGAGCTGATGAACTCGCCGCTAAGCATCAGGCGTCCTCCCTTGTCGGAATACTGGCGCAGCTTTTTCTGCAGCTCGCCCGGTATCACCTTGTAGCGCACTCCCTTGTTGGAATGGCCTGTAACGGTCGATTTCTGTTTGCCAAGTATCACGTCGACCATGGGATAATCCTGCAGCTTGACGTCGCCGTTCTGAACGGACTCCGCGCTGGCCGACACGAATCCCTTGCCGGCATGTGCTATCGCGGCGCCGTGCGTGGCGGGATAGTCGAATGTGTTGCCGGCTATCACCTGCGTCACGTAGTTCGAACCGCTGCGGCCGAAGCTTTCGCCGGCGTTGCGGCGGAACTCGGTCTGATAGCCGGTGAAGGAGATGTCCTTCACGTATGGCACGCCGAAGTCGTTCTCGCTGTCGAATCCGGCGCGGCCGTTCTCCGAGAACGAGCCGGGAGCGGACACACGGTCGAATCCGTTTACCACAAGCACGGGCTTTGACGCGTCGGGAGCCTCGCGCAGCGCCAGGGTTTCGCTCGGGAACGCGGCGCCTCCCTCGTTGGCCGCGATGACATAGAACGAGTGGATGTCATGGTCGGCCACGCGCAGGTCGAAGTGGGTGTCCTTCGTCTCGCCTATCTTGTGGAAACCTAAGTCGTCGCCCGAACGCTCCATTATGACATACTTTGTGGGCATGGCCGTGGGTTCCAGTTCGTCGGGAGTGGGTTTCCAGCTGAGACGGTAATGGTCCTTTTTGGTTCGCTTGATTCTGAAATCCTTTACGGGCAGCGGCTGAATCACCAGTTCGCGGTCCTTGCGCTGGGCCAGGAAGCGGGCTATGCCCTTGTAGATGGCGCGGCCCACGGTGAAACGGAACTCGGGGTCAAGGCCATACTGCATGTCGGCGAAGTTCTGGTGGCTCATCAGCTCTATCAGCGTGGTGGGCACTTCGGGCACGCGGGCCTCGACATACGACTTGTCCCACATGGAACGGCGTGTCCAGCGCGGTTCCCATTCGCGGCGCACGTCCTTGGAAATCTGCTGCATCACCATGTCGGTGAGCATTCGCGAGTTGATGCGCGGCGTGCCGTCGGTGTATGTCGCCCCGTTCTGCGTGAAGTAGATTCCCAACGTGCCCACAAACGAGTCGTCGGCCCGTTTGCCGGCGTCGGAATGGAGCGCGAAGGTCACGTCGACGGGCAGGTTCAGGCCCTCGCGGCCGGGAAGCACGCGCGAACCGCCGGCCAGATAGTTCACCCAGTGGCCGCGCGACGTGTAGTCGTCCTTGTAGTCGTCCGCTCCGTGATAGGGGGAGTAAACATATTCCGGGAATCCGGCCCAGTGCAGCCAGTAGCGGGCACCCTCCAGGAACCGGGGATAGCCCGATGTGCGGAAACTCGGCGCGGCACCCTTGGGAGTGTTGGTCTCGGCAGGTTTTGCAGAGGCGATCTCAGTGTCCGGGATGTCGGGCGTCTCGGAGTTTTCCGAGGTCTCGTCGGTGGTTTCCGATTCCTCGTCGTCGTCTTCCTCCTCCTCCTCCTCGTCATCGGCCGCTTCTTCGTCGGCGGTGTCAGGGGTAGAGGGGTCGTAATATACGTCGCTGCGGCGCGGGGAACGGGCTATGTTGCCCATGCCACCGCCTATCTTGACCGCGTCGGCGGTCAGTATGGTGCCTGGCGTGCCATTGGTTTCGTTGGTCAGTGTCACGACGGCCTCGGTGTCGCTGAAGCCTTTCTCCAGTGGCACGGTACACAGGTAAATCCATGTGCCGCCGCCCATTGTCTGGTTGACGCGGAATTCCTTTGTGCCGCCCGAATAATTGACAGAATAGTGTGCGTCGGTCGTGGAATTGGGCAGAGTCTTATAGCTGACGTAAACGGCATATTCGCCATCCTCGGGGATGTCGGCATACCATGCCGCGGCCGAGGTGTTGCCTCCGGCCACGGTCGGCACCTGGCGGTAGGTGCCGTTCTCGAACGGATTCTCGGTGTCGCGGAAATCGGGCAGGTCGTAGATGAAGCCTTCCCCCTCGCCGGTGGCCCAGTGCTGTGCGCCGTTGTTCTCGCGGTAGGTGGACTGGGAATATACCTTGCCGTCGGGGTTGGTGTCGTTGTCCACTATCACCTCGTGGCTGTTGGTGTCGCGTTCGCGTGGCAGGAACACGTATGCACCGGCGTTCTCCAGCATCGGCACCACATAGGGGAGGATGTAGCTCATGGTGTAAGTGTCCTCCATGGTCTGGAACAGCAGCGGGCGCTGCCACTGCCAGGCGCCGTTCTTGTAGTATCGGCCGTGGCTGTGCCACAGGGCCACGATGTCGTTGTACATACCCTTGGCGGTGGACGATACGGGGTTGACTTCGGTGACGAATGCGGGATTCTTGCGGTGTTCCGGCGGCAGCTTGTCCACCTTGGTTATGTAGTATGACAGCGATTTGCCGTCAACTGTGAGCATCACCCTGTAGTCGGACAGTGAGTCGGGCAGGACGGCGCGCACATCGTTCTGCAGCGTGTCGATCAGGCCCTTGGTTACGGGCAGGTATGTGAAATTCTCGTTGAGCGACACGTTGGCCAGACGCGACGAATGGTTGGGGCGTACGCTGTTGACGCGCAGGCCGCCGGGATTCAGATGCGCGGGGATGCGCTCTATCAGGGCCGAGTTCACGGCCAGCGTGAGCGAGTCGTTCTGGGGCGTCTCCTTGGGCGGCGCTGTGTATTTGGTCTTTACCGCGTTGCGGCTGCGACGGCGCTTGCCCGTTCTTGAGGATTTCTTTTTGTAACGGCTGCTCTTTTTGGATTTATTATACCGGGATTTTTTGGAAGTCGATTTTCTACCTGACTTGCTGCTCGTTGATTTCCTGCTTTTCGAGCTTTTTCTGCTTTTTCTGCTTTTTGAACTTTTAGAGCTTTTTCTGCTTTTTGAACTTTTAGAGCTTTTTGCACTCTTTTTACTCTTTGAGCTTGCAGTTTTGGCTGCCGGTTCGGCGTATGCCTGGAACGATTCGGAGGCGCCGAAACAGAGCAAACCGCAAATAAGTATGTAAATTATATGTTTAAGACGCATAACGTATTTATTTCAAGGGTAATAGTCCTCAGGGCCTGATTGGGGCCGGATTCCCACAATCAAGCAAAATTACGAAAAAAATGCGTAAAAAACAAATGGGAGGAGGGAGTGGGAGGGGGTGGGAGGAGAGGGAGGGTTGGGAAGAATGGGAGG
>DESI01000057.1:37659-56585 GCA_002361235.1 Porphyromonadaceae bacterium UBA3318
ATGGGAGGGTTGGGAAGAATGGGATGGCCGTAGGCAACGGAACGGGGAGTGTCAGAAGGGCGACTTGAAGTCGCGCAGCAGCGGATGACGCATATCCTTGTCCGAAAGAATCGCCTCGGCCGGGTCTATCATCCAGTCGATGCCAAGCTCGGGGTCGGCGATGGATATGCCGCCGTCGGCCTCGGGACAATACAGGTTGTCGCACTTGTACTGGAACACGGCGGTGTCGCTCAGCACGGCGAATCCATGTGCGAATCCGCGCGGAATGAAGAACTGCCGGTGGTTCTCCTCGGACAGAAGCACGCTGACATGCTGTCCGTACGTGGGGGAACCGGTGCGGATGTCGACGGCCACGTCCAGCACTTGGCCGCGAGTGCATCGCACCAGCTTGGCCTGGGTGTGGGGTGGTGCCTGGAAATGCAGTCCGCGCATCACGCCGCGCACCGAGCACGACTCGTTGTCCTGAACGAAATCAACCGGGCCTATGAGTTCATCAAGCACTTCCTTGTTGTATGATTCGAAGAAATAGCCTCGTTGGTCGTTGAATATGCGCGGTTCCAGAATGTAGACGCCTGAAATGGAGGTTTCAATCAGTTTCATGTTCGTCAGGATGTTGTCAGCAGTCGTTACGTAATATTATTCGAAAGTATTATATATGTCGTTTTCGGTCTCGTTAACCAGGCTCATCAGGTATCGGCCATACTGATTCTTCATCAGCGGCTTGGCAAGCTCGGTCATTTTCTCTTTGGAGATCCATCCCTTGTGGAATGCGATTCCCTCCAGGCAGCCTATCTTGCGGCCCTGACGTTTCTCAAGCACCTCCACATAGATGGATGCGTCGGCCAGCGAGTCGTGCGTGCCGGTGTCGAGCCATGCGAATCCGCGGGGCAGGATGCCTACGCGCAGATTGCCCTGGGCCAGGTAGTGCTGGTTGACTGACGTTATCTCCAGTTCGCCGCGTGCCGAAGGCTTGATATTTGCGGCCACGTCCACCACCGAATTGGGGTAGAAATAGAGGCCTACAACGGCATAATTCGACTTTGGATGAGCGGGCTTTTCCTCGATGGAAAGGCAGTTGCCCTGCGCGTCGAATTCAGCCACGCCGTAGCGTTCGGGATCCTCCACGTGGTAGCCGAACACGGATGCCTTGCCGTTGGTTTCCAGTTCGTCCACGGCCTGCTTCAGAATCTGTCCGAATCCGGCACCGTGGAATATGTTGTCGCCCAATACCAGACAGGCCGAGTCCGAGCCGATGAAATCACGCCCTATGATGAAAGCCTGGGCCAGACCGTCGGGGCTGGGCTGTTCGGCATATTCGAAGCGGACGCCATAGTCCGAGCCGTCGCCAAGCAACCGACGGAAACCGGGCAGGTCGTCGGGGGTGGATATTATCAATATCTCGCGGATACCGGCCATCATCAGCGTCGATATCGGGTAATAGATCATAGGCTTGTCATAGACAGGCAACATCTGTTTGCTCACACCCTTGGTGATGGGATAAAGTCGTGTGCCGGAGCCACCGGCCAATACAATGCCTTTCATATCCGATAATTTTTGGTTTGACGTGTTATTAATTGTCGCTTCCGTACACATAGCCGTAGCCGTACGATGAACCATAGCCCTTGCGGTAGCTGCTTACTCCCTTGTCGTAGATGGTGCCGTTCAGGATCACCGACATGTTGGGGAATTTGGAGTCTGCGTAGTATTTTTCGAGCACTTCCGTCATCTCAAGCGGGAACAACCCGGCACGTACGATGAACAGAGTGCTGTCGGCCACGCTTCCGATGATGGAAGAGTCGGCCACGACTTCAACGGGCGGGCAGTCGATGAAGATGTAGTCGAAATGCCGGCGCAGCTCGTCGAGCAGTTCCGGCAGGCGGTTGCTGACTAAAAGTTCGGTGGGGTTGGGAGGCAGAGTGCCCACGGGAATGAGCCACATATCGGTGGTGTCCTTAACCGGCTGTATGACATCGTTGATGTTCCGGATGCGGTCGGCCAGATAGTCTGCGATGCCGTATTTGTGGTCGTCGCCGTATTTGCTGAGCGATGCCTTGCGCAGGTCCATGTCGATGACCAGCACCTTCTTGCCCTTGATGGCAAAGCTCTTGGCCAGATTGAATGTGATGTAAGTCTTGCCCGATCCGGGGAAAGCCGACGTGACCATAACCACCTGGGGCTTGGTGTCACGTCCGCGCATGAACTCCAGATTGGTGCGGATCACGCGGAAAGCCTCGTTGATGACGTTGCGCGAATTGGCCTTGACGGCCACCACGGCCATATCCTGGTGGCGTCCTGCCGACGAGAATGATTTCTTGGCTTTCCCGTCGTACGGCAGTTCGCCGGCGAAGGGGATGGAGAGTCCGGCTATGTCCTTACGGTTGCGCACCACTGTTACGTTGGCCTCCTTCAGGTATATCAGACCGGCGGGGATGGCCAGACCGCATACGAATGCCAGCAGCAGGATGATGGCTTTGCGGGGTGCCACGGGGGCGTCGGGTCCGTCGGTGGAGCGGATCATGCGCGTGTTGGATGATGAGAGGGCCTGGTTCAGCTGGTTCTCTTCACGCTTCTGCAGCAGGAACAGATAGAGTTCCTCTTTCACTTTCTGCTGACGCTCCACACTGAGCAGGTAACGGGCCTGGTTGGGATTGGAGGCGATCTGCGACTTTGCCTTGCCCATCAGGTCATGCTGTGTCTTGATCTGCTCCTGCACGGCTGCGATCTCATTGTCCATGGTGGCGAGCAGCGCATGGCGCGAAGCGTCGAGCTCCGCGTCCATGTTGGCCAGCAGGGGATTGCTGTCCGAACTCTGGCTTGCCAGCGAGTTGCGCTCGCTGACACGGGTGTTGTATTGCACCAGTTGCTCGCTCAGTGCCGGGGCGTTGACTATGCCCAGGCTTGAGGGCAGCGGCTTATAGCCGTTTTTTGTGTCGCGCAGCGAGTTGCGCACGTAACGCAGCATGTATTCCTGGTTTTCCAGCTGTCTCAGGTCTTCCTCTCCTTTGGAGGCCTGGGTCATGTACAGCTGTGCGGCTGCGGTGACGTCGGGCAGCATGTTGTTGCTCTTGAACTGCGAGATGTCGTGGTCCACGTCGCCCAGTTCCTGCTGCAGCACCTGGATGCGTTCGTCGATAAATTCGCTTGATGAGTTTGCCATCTCGCGTTTGTCCAGCATCCAGGAGTCGTTGTAAGCGGCAATCAGGGTGTTCAGGATGTCGGTGGCTTTCTCGATCGACGGAGCAGTCAATGTCAGTTCCACCACATTGTCCATTTTCTTATCGACGCTGGTTTTCAATGCTTTTGCATAACCGGTGGCGGCGGCACGTACCGAAGTGCGGCTCACGTTGACGGTCATTTCAGAGCCTTTGGCCATCTTTTCGAATCCCTTGGCGGGGCTCACTATGATTCGGCCCAGGGGGGTGTTGACCGGCACGCCCAGACGTCCGTGTATGGGGGCGCGGTCAAATTTCTTCTTTAACAGTTTCAGGTGGGTGATGGTGAAGTCGCCGTCCGACTTCAGGTGGAGCCTGAACGATGCGTTATCCTGCTCGGGGAGGTCGGGCATAACTGCGGTGACCGGCAGGGTGGATCCGTACAGGTCGACGGTGCGGATGCCTTTGCGTGTGGAGTACGATGTGTTCAGATTGAGTCTGCGCACCACTTCGCGCATCAGGTCGGGACTGCCTATTATCGCTATTTCGTTCTCTACGGGCGTGTTGCCGTTGTTGATGCCCAAGTCCTGGAGCATGGCGGTATTGGCCGACATGGAATTGCCGTCGTCGTTGGTGCGTATCATCACCAGCGCGTCGCGCTTGTAGGACGGTGCGGCGTGCATTATGTACAGTAATGCAAGTCCGAGGCAGATGATGACGGATACCACGAACCATTGCCAGTTGGACAGGCACAGATACAGAAATTGCTTCAGATTGACGACTTTGTCTTTATTTTGATAATCGGATCGGTCTTCGGTATATGTATTTTCCATCGTTTGTCCGGAATCATTATTTAGTAAGAGTGATGATCATCGTGGCCACTGAAATGGCGCTGCCGAGCATTGAGATCCAGATGCCGGGCTGCTGCCAGATGTTGCCCGAAGGCTTGGACGTGTTCTTTTTGGTATTGTTGGGCTCGACGTATATCACATCGTTCTGCTTGAGGTAATACGCGGGGCTGGACGCGAGGTTCTTGCCGTCGGACAGGTTGACGGTATATACCTGTTGCGTTCCGTTTTCGTGACGTATCACCTTGACATTGTCGCGCAGACCATATATGGTGAGGTCGCCGGCCTCGCTGATGGCGTCGAGTATGGAGAGGTCCTGGCGCTTTATGGCCACGCGCCCCGGACGGTTGACTTCGCCCATTACGGAGACCGCCAGATTGACGAATTCCACAGTCACTATCGGACTTTTGGCCAGGTCGCGGCTTTCAAGCTCGCTGCTCAGATATTCCGACAGCTGTTCGGCGGTCATGCCCTGCACGTGAATCTTGCCCAGCACGGGGAAGATGATGTTGCCTTTTGAATTGACCGTATACGGCGTTACCTCGCTCTGCGAATAGGGAGCGGTGGCTGACGCCGTCTGCGTCAGTGTCCCGATCCGGGTAGTGGGCGAGGGGAGGTTGAACAGTGCGTTGAGCCGGGGGTCGGTGGTGTGTACGGTGATGATGAGTTTGTCGTCAGGCTCCAGGGTTATGGCCTTGGGCTGCGACAACGTAAGCCGGTCGCCGTTCTGCAGACTCTGGAAATATGTGATGTCCTTGGGCGCGGAGCAGGATGCTGCAAGTGCCGCAAGCCCCAGGGCATATAGCATTGTGCGTATGATTCTCATTAATAATTCAACTTACATTATGTGCCACTTAATGCAAACGACACTACTTTATACAAACGCAAAAACGTTGAAATGTTCGGTCGGTATCGTTTCTTTTGATATTAGATTGGATTCCGGCCGACACAGAAATTCATGTCCGACACGCTGAAAAGTCAGACATAAAGCGTTGCAAAGTTATAATTTTTTTTGGTATAAAGCAAATTAGGCGCGGGGGTGTATGGGCGGAAACCCGGATAAGTGGATAGAATAGAATATTATTGGGGTTAATAACGGATTTACGGCGGCTCGGGCGTGCCTGACGCATGGGCGATGCAAACGTTATGTGAAGAAATTATAAGGTGTTGTTATAGTCGGAGATTTTTAGTAATTTTGCGAGAAGAAACCACAAAAACACGATATATTATGGCTACGAAACCATTTCATTATCAAGAGATGTTCCCGTTGGGACCCGACACCACCGAATACCGTCTGGTGACACCGGATTATGTAAAAGTAGAGAACTGGGGAGGCCACGAGTTTCTGGTAGTAGATCCGGAGGCTCTGACCGTACTTGCCAACGAGGCGAGCCGCGACTGCTCGTTCCTGCTTCGCAGGGAGCACAACGAGATGGTAGCCAAGATACTGCGCGACCCCGAGGCGTCGGACAATGACAAGTTCGTGGCGCTGACCATGCTGCGCAACGCCGAGGTGGCCAGCAAGGGCGTCCTGCCCTTCTGCCAGGACACGGGCACGAGCATCTGCGCCGGATACAAGGGCCAGCAGGTGTGGACCGGTTGCGACGACGAGGAGAAGATCAGCTACGGCGTCTACAAGACTTACACCGAGAACAACCTGCGCTATTCGCAGAACGCTCCCCTCAACATGTACGACGAGGTGAACACCGGATGCAACCTGCCCGCCCAGATCGAAATCCACGCAGCCGAGGGAATGGAGTATAACTTCCTGTTCGTGGCCAAGGGTGGCGGCTCGGCCAACAAGACATATCTGTATCAGGAGACCAAGGCCATCCTCAACAAGAAGACACTGGTTCCCTTCCTGATCGAGAAGATGAAGACCTTAGGCACGGCGGCATGTCCTCCGTATCACATCGCGTTCGTGATAGGCGGCACGTCGGCCGAGGCCAATCTGGCCGCAGTGAAGAAGGCCAGCGTGAAATATTACGACAACCTCCCCACCAAGGGCAATGAATACGGTCACGCTTTCCGTGACGTGGAGCTGGAGAAGGAACTGCTCGAGGCTGCCCACTGTCTGGGCCTGGGCGCACAGTTCGGCGGTAAATACTTCGCACACGACATCCGTGTGATCCGTATGCCGCGCCACGGCGCAAGCTGCCCCGTCGGTATGGGCGTCAGCTGCTCGGCCGACCGCAACATCAAGGCCAAGATAAACAAGGACGGCCTCTGGGTCGAGAAACTCGACACATTCCCCGCAGAGCTTATCCCCGAGGAGATGCGCAACGCCGGCGAAGGCGAGGTGGTGAAGATCGACCTTGACCAGCCGATGGAGAAGATTCTGGAGACACTCGACAAATATCCCGTGTCGACTCGTCTGAGCCTGAAGGGCACCATCATCGTGGGCCGCGACATCGCGCACGCCAAGATCAAGGAACGTCTTGACGCCGGCGAGCCGATGCCCCAGTACCTCAAGGACCATCCCATCTACTATGCCGGCCCGGCCAAGAAGCCCGAAGGAATGCCCAGCGGATCGTTCGGTCCCACCACGGCAGGCCGCATGGACCCGTACGTAGACCAGTTCCAGGCCGCAGGAGGCTCGATGGTGATGATAGCCAAGGGCAACCGCAGCCAGCAGGTTACGGACGCCTGCAAGAAGCACGGCGGCTTCTACCTCGGTTCAATCGGCGGTCCCGCAGCCATCCTGGCCAAGAACTCCATCAAGAACGTGGAACTCTTAGAGTATCCCGAGCTGGGCATGGAGGCCATCTGGAAGATAGAGGTCGAGGACTTCCCCGCATTCATCCTGGTGGACAACAAGGGCAACGACTTCTTCAAGCAGATCAAGCCCCGCTGCCCGCTGGCATAACATTTGTAAGGAATAAAATATGTTTGGGTCCGGCAATTTGCCGAATCCAAACATATTCTTGTAAAATACTAAGACTGAAGTTAATTGAAGAATATCAAGAATTTCTGCATCATCGCGCACATCGACCACGGCAAGTCGACGCTTGCCGACCGTCTGTTGGAGCGCACCCGCACCGTGGACGCCAAGGACATGGAGGCCCAGGTGCTCGACGACATGGATCTGGAGCGCGAGCGCGGCATCACCATCAAGAGCCATGCCATACAGATGGACTATGAGCAGGACGGCGAGCACTATGCGCTGAACCTAATCGACACTCCGGGACACGTCGACTTCTCGTACGAGGTGTCGCGAAGCATCGCGGCGTGCGAGGGCGCGCTGCTGATCGTGGACGCATCGCAGGGCATCCAGGCTCAGACCATCTCAAACCTCTACATGGCCATCGACAACAATCTGGAGATTATACCCGTCATCAACAAGTGCGACCTCGAGAGCGCCAACCCCGACGAGGTGGAGGACCAGATAGTGGACCTGTTAGGCTGCGACCGTTCGGAGATAATCCGTGCCAGCGGCAAGACCGGCATGGGCGTGGACGAAATCCTCCGGGCTATCGTGGAGCGCATCCCGGCGCCTGTGGGTGATCCCGACGCGCCGTTGCAGGCTCTGATATTCGATTCGGTGTTCAATCCGTTCCGCGGCATCATCGCTTACTTCAAGATCGTGAACGGCCGCATCAAGACAGACGACTTCGTGAAGTTCGTGTCGACGGGCAAGGAATACCACGCCGACGAGGTGGGAGTGCTGAAACTCGATATGTCGCCGCGCAAAGAGCTGTCGGCCGGCAATGTGGGCTACATCATCTCCGGCATCAAGACCAGCCGCGAGGTGCGCGTGGGCGACACCATCACCCATGTGGCCAACCCTTGCGACAAGGCAATAGAGGGTTTCCAGGAAGTGAAGCCCATGGTGTTCGCCGGCGTTTATCCCATCGACACCGAGGACTTCGAGAACCTGCGAGCGTCGCTCGAGAAACTGCAGCTCAACGACGCGTCGCTGACATTCCAGCCCGAATCGTCGGCCGCGCTCGGCTTCGGTTTCCGCTGCGGTTTCCTCGGACTGCTCCACATGGAGATAGTGCAGGAACGCCTTGGACGCGAGTTCGACATGGACGTCATCACCACGGTGCCCAACGTGTCCTATCTGGTTCACGACAAGAAAGGGAATGTGACTGAGGTGCACAATCCTTCGGGACTGCCTGAGGCCACGCTGATCGACTATATAGAGGAGCCTTACATCCGCGCCACCATCATAACGCAGGCCGACTTCATCGGCCCGATCATGACGCTGTGCCTCTCCAAGCGCGGCGAACTGGTGAAGCAGGAATACATTTCGGGCAACCGTATGGAGCTGACGTTCGACATGCCGCTTGGCGAGATCGTGATAGACTTCTACGACAAACTGAAAAGCATATCGAAGGGTTACGCCAGCTTCGACTATCACCTGAACGGTTTCCGCGAGTCGAAGCTCGTGAAACTCGACATACTGTTGAACGGCGAAAGCGTGGACGCGCTGTCGACGCTGACCCACGAGGCCAACTCCGTGAAATTCGGCCGCCGCATGTGCGAGAAGCTGAAGGAACTGATACCGCGTCAGCAGTTCGACATTGCAATTCAGGCCGCCATCGGCGCCAAGATCATAGCGCGCGAGACGGTGAAAGCCGTGCGCAAGGATGTGACCGCCAAATGTTACGGCGGCGACATCTCGCGTAAGCGCAAGTTGCTGGAGAAGCAGAAGGCCGGCAAGAAGCGAATGAAGAAAATCGGCTCGGTCGAAGTGCCCCAGAAGGCCTTCCTCGCCGTCCTCAAGCTCGACTGATCCCCGTTCAAGGTGTAGATACGACAAGAGCCTTTCCGCAATCAGGGAAAGGCTCTTGTCGTATTGCAATGGGTATGAGGATCAGAATGGCTTGACGCAGCTCACTGTATGTCCGACAAGCAATGAGGCCTTGATTCCGGTGGACGATTTCAGGTCGGTGTCGGCTATATATTCATTGGCATCATGGCCGTCAATCTTGATCTCGCGTACTACATGAATCATTCCGGATGAATCGATATATGTGAATATCACATTGAAGTCCTTGGCTTCATAGCCGGACGATTCGTAAACGAAGTTGAAGTTATGGTCGTCGGCAGTCTCATAGTTGCCGATGGCATGACCGGGCCATGATGTAGTGAACATCTTGTCCGATTTATTCCCGATATACATGAACACATTGGTGGCGCCTTTCAGCGTGAAGGAGATTCTGGTGGTGGTGGTGTTTTCCGCGATGTCGTTCACCACCCGGGTCGACATCGCGTCATTGTCTACATGTCCGTTGATGTAGTTCGTGACCTGTCCGGTAATCTGAAAAATCCTGAGCCAGTTTCCTATCTGTTCCTTTTCCAGTCCGAATGCTTCGGTGCTAGTCCAATAATATCCGGTATTTGCGTCGCCAAGCTTATTGCCTCTGGAGTCAACATACCGTGCCTTGGGGAAATAGATGGTTCTCGAATCGGATTTATTGTCGGGTGTACCTGTAGCCAGATAATCGCAAACCTTGGTTTCGTACTGCGCGGTATAGTATGAGACATTTCCCATCGTGGCGGCCCTGGCGATAAAGTGCACGTTGCTTCGCATTGCATCCCATAGCTTCTGGTATGGAACGCGGTATCCCGGAGGAGTTACATTATCGTACATCGTCACATTCGAATAATTGTTCTTTGGCTCGGCCACGCGGTAACGTGCACCGGCCGAATCCTCGCCGGGGCTGAAAGGCCAGCTGACGTCAGCCGGCATGATGTTGTTGCCCTCCGCATTCTGGATGTACATTCCGCAGGCCGTGGCGCCAAGGTTACGGTCCAGCATATAACGTTCCCTACCGTTGGCTCCGACTACAGGAAGCACTTCATAATAATAGTATCCCTTATTGAAAGTGCCGACTATGTGGTTGCCTGCATTCTGATCGTCATGGAAGAATCCCGTGTGATACAGATGAAGTTTAAATCGTTTGACCGGAAGGGAGCTTCCGGGGACCTTAGGTGTGAACGTCAGGATCAGCTCGCCGGTACCGTATGCGTAATCATTGGCACCGTTGCCGCTGCCGTCATTATTATAAGTATTGCCGGCACGTGTTAGTTTCAAGGTATAATTGGTTCCGTTCTGATCCTTGACCACATTGACTTTGCGCACGGCTTCGTCTCCCGCTATCTCCCATGTGCATTCATAGTCATTCGTGCTGATATCCTTTATGGTCAGATCGTATGAATACATCCAGCGTTCTTCGTTACTGAGGCCTTTTTTGCCGTACATAACCGGGAAATGGAAACCCTGGTTACGTACAAGTCCTCCCATCTTGTCCGGGGCTATACCTTTAACTGTGTTTTTCAGGAAGTCCCAGTAATTATTTATCGTTTTAATACCGCTCCCGTCAGTAGGATGGATGGTCAGTTTCGCATCACAAATTTCGGCTCCGTCGAATGGCCGCGACCAGGTCACTTTGGTTTCGCGTGACAGACCTTGCCAGGTGGTAGTGATTACTTCCGAAAGGATACCGGTCTCGCCGTCGTTGATAAACGTAACGGTATATTCGGCTATTTTACCGGGTGTGTCGGATTGATCACCATCGTCTATGACTTTAGGGTCACTGATGCTAAACCATTTGGCATTCGTGGATAGCACAGGAACTGTCGCCGTGTTCATATCCGATTCCTTCTTGGAATAAAATTTCACGGTCAGAGTTTTTGTACCGTTGGGCTCGCCTGTATAATCAATCACGTCTGTCACGCCCAATTCGCGGGTACCGTCGAACGCCATGTTCAGCACTTCGGGAGCGTGATCGTATATGGTGACGGAGATGTTGGAAGCAGGATTTGCTGCAGCTTCGTCAGCCGAGGCATATCCTTGGTTCGATACCTTGTCGATATGTATCTCGTACCAATGATTCGGGTCGATGTTCAGATAGGACAACTTCCCCGTTTTATCTTTCCGGCACAGGTCGATTCTATAATATGTGGTTGCAGAACAGCTGTTATACTTTCCTCCGACAACCACGCTGATACCATCCTCGGTATCACTTGCTGTGTTCTTGGCCGGATAGGTATAAAGCAGGTTTGAGTTGGAAAGGGCAATAGCTTTAGTATCCGTACTGGAAGCGCAGTATCGTTGAGCTTCTGCGGCGTCTGTGCATCCGGCGGTGAGGAATCCCATGTCGGAGCCACGGTAGAGGCTAATGTCTTCCACATTGAAGTTTGCTGAGGCTTCGGATTGAACTGTGACCTTTGCCTCGGTGCGATACAATATAATGTTCTTTGTAAGCAGATCAATCGAACTTAGAGGTCCTGTGTACCTGCCTGACATCATGAATCCCTTGGAGCGAGGGAGGGCACAGTTTTCAGTAATGCCTGTCAGGCCGCTTACTGTTTCGATCGTCTCATGGTTCAACAGGTCCTGTGCGTTCGCTATGATATACAGTGTGGCATTGACATTATCGAGTGCGGCTTTGCGCGCTGCGTCGTTAAGGGAGATTCTGACTGTAGTGGAATTGTCATCTCCGGAAGGTTGGGAGAAATCCATGTTCTTCTCAGCTTGCAGCAGATTGCCGTCAGCATCGTAGAGAAGCACGGACAGGTCCTTTATCTCGCGTTCGTCGGAAGTATCCTCGCCGGCGCGCGTCACTACCTTTTCTGCATCGGGGATGGTAATGGTGAACGTCAGCACGCCATCTTCCGGCCCTTCGCCCTCCGGTATGTCGATGTCGTCGCCGCAAGATGCCGTCAATGCCAAAAGCACTACGGCAACATATCGGAATATTTTGTATATATCGTTTTGCATGATTGTCATCGATTAATAACTGTAGCTTCAATTCTTCGGTTTCCCGCCATACGCGTTGCCATTCTGAAGATATGTATAGCAATATGTACCGGTGGATTCGTCAAGGGAAAATGAGGAGAGTGATAAATCTCTATTTATATCCGGGTATTGATCTCCGTTGCGTCCCTGTAATCCTAATGAGATGTTACTGAAAACAGTGAATTCATAATAGAGGTAGGAACCTTCACTCTCGAAATCCGCGGACTGATTGGAATTTATTAATGCCGGATTTTGATTGTTATAACCATTGATCCATAGATTGATTCCTGCATATTTGACGGCAGGCCAATAAATCCGATATGTGCGCAATTCTCCGGATTGTCCATTGGTAAATTGAGTTTTTCCGTTGCTTAGGTCAAGCCATCCGGTTCGGTCAGGGAAGTCGAACAGCGGAATACCGGGTTTGGTTTTTCCATCAGCTCCGAGGCCCGGGTATCGACAGTCTCCATTACCACCATGCGATGTAGAGAACATTATTAAGGCTTTGCCCGGTGTCGCAACTCCTGTTAATTCAAATCGCCACCAGCCATTGCCCTCGGGTTCCATGACTATACCGGGCCATGCCTTATTATAATTGCCGTTGCATGCTCCGCATCTATATTTAGCTGATGTCTCGCGGTATGTCTTGCAGAAATCATAATTCAGGTCATAATGATCGGAAGCATTTGATGCTTCATAGCTCCAGGACATTGGATCATCGGCAAATATAAAGAATCCTTTGCCTCCTACAGATCCGGTTGCATTAGGATTGTTTTTGTCGGAAATACCCCATCCTAAAAAAGCGATCTTGCCGGTAAAGGAATATTCCAGAGCTGCAAAAACATCGTTGTCTTTATTATAGCCAACCGGTTTGGACTTATTGTCATCATGTCTGCTGGATGGAAGCTGGAGTGACTGATATACATAGATATGAGGAAGTCCGTTCTGATAATTCCAATTATCCAAAGGTCTGACATGTATCACATAGTTTTGTCGGGTAGGTATAATCCGGATATTGACTTTTTGTGAAATTGTCTTCCCATTGCCTGTAGCAGTATATGTCAGAGTCAATGTATGTGACGTCTTCCAGAAAGCACCGCCGTTCATGCCGGATATCACCAGATTGTTGACGTGCGAATTGACATTGGTATATATATACTTGCCGTCTGCATTTTTTCCGTCCAGAGTAAGCGATTGCGAATCCATCGAAGAGTTATCGATAAATCCGGTAATTTCGACATTCTCCATATTTGTGGTGAACGTGATGGGAATTTTAGCGGAGTATTCGCCGGATGCAATATATTCGCGCACGTTGATCTCGATCTCCTGCGGATCTACGTTCAGAAACGGTTTCAGCGTCACCGGCTTTACCTCAATCCTTTTTTTCAGGTTGGCTGCATTGATATAAAAATAGCTGTCGAACAACGCATCGCTGTCGGTTGCGATTTCAGGATTGACTGTAACCGAGACATATTTCTGACCATCTCTCTCGACCTTGGAGAACAGGAACAGGTTCTTGTCCGTACCGTTATATTTAGGCGATTCGAAAGTCAGGAGCTCTGCATCCACGTCGGTGTCATATTTCAACAGGGTCTCGATTCCGGACTGAACCGATATCTCGGTTTTCTCCACCTTAAGGAAATAAGCGCCGTGCATCTGGTATGTGAGCGTCTGGAGCGTCCAGTCGGCCACGCTTGCGGTTATATCGAGTATGTCGCCGGTGGTGGTGACGCGTCCGATGATGTCGTAGAAATGTCCGCGCCGCATCGGTTCTCGAGCTGCATCGCTCTTGGCAAGCGGCGGGAGGTCCACATGATATTGCAATGTGGTGCCGTTGTCAAGGGCCGCTCCGAACGTCAGGCGCGTGGGAGCAGCGGACACAAGATTTTCCGGCAGATAGAGTGTTCCTTGATATGCGCGTTTGTCGGCATCGGCCTCTCCTGTCAATGCCGGGAGTTCGTTTTTCGATGGATCTGTGTCCATGTTTACGAAGGAATCGTAATCGGCAGGATATTGTCGAACAGAACCTGAATGCCAGTTGGAAGAAGATGCCGGTTTAATCTCAAATGGAGTTCCGCTGTCGGCTGTTTCATCGGCAACCGAGGTCGAGGCGCGTACGCTACTGGCCTTTTCAAGTCCCGTAAACATAAGGGCATTATCGCCGAAAACGTTTGAAAAGCCGTTTTTACTTTTATCGAACAGCAGCGTATAGCGCACCTTGGCGCAGAGGAAGGTGAGGTCAATCCAAAGGGAGGTCTGTTTGCCGTTAGCCACAGTAACGATACCGTTTTCTACAACTGCGGGAGTCGTGTCTCCGACCTTAACTTCCTGAGGCATACATGCCATGGGAAGACCGTCCGTGGGGTTAGGCATCTTCTCGGAGCTGTAGCTCAAAGTGGCGTTCTTAATTGCGTCTTCCGATGTGTCGGCATCGATTCCCTCGATATTGGCGAGCATATATATGCGGTATCTACCGGCCTTTATCTTGATGTCATAGCTTCGGTATTCGTTGGTGAGCTTATCGTCGTCGGGTGTCAGCTCTGTGGCCACCTTGTTGGCGTCATCAGTGCCGTCAATAGGAAAGGCGAAGAACCACAATGTCCTTATGTGCCCTTCCTGCAGTGTCTCGTTCAGCCCGGTGTCAGTGGCGCGGGTACCTTTCAGCACGGGGTTGGGAATCATTAGTGTCACGTTTTCTCCTTCGCCTCCGTTCAGTCCGGACTTGAAGTCATCGGCGCAACCGGCTGACATCAGCAGCGAAATTAGCGTGAGTACAGTGATTATGTAGTTAATGGATCTATTCATGGTTTTGTGCATGGCGGATTACATGTCGAAAACATATTTGTGATACTGCCATTTGGCTATCCGGACGTTGACCTTGAATCCGGGATACTCATCGGGATTCTCCGAAGTATAAGGCTCGGGGAGTCCCGAGATACTCTCGATGCTGAGACGGTATATGTTGTTGCGCACCACGCTGAACTCCATCGGACCGGTCAGATACGGGTTGTCGTTATCGTTATGCCGTATGAAATAGTAATAGTCCACGTAGTGGCCGGCACCATCGGCGTCATCGGCAGTGTAGTTGACAGACATGGTCCTGCCGCCGGCCTTGAATGTCAAAGGGCCTGTTGTCGATACTGCACCGTCGGGAGTCGTGGTAATGCGGAAATGGAACCTTATGCCGGTAGTGTTTTTCTGAATCTGGGCGTCGTCGGGAAGCTTGTTCTCCGTGATATAGCGCCAGATTTTATAATTGGAAGTTTCCGATTCGGAACACTTGTCAAGATTCGAAGTCGTGATTGCGATATCATCTTTCAGGAAGCCACGGGGATTTGCAGCAGCCTGAGGAAAAGCGGAGAATCGGTCGCATACGTTGAACAAGTGCATCGAAGCGAGAGTCACTTCATAGCCGGTAGTCTTGTTGACGTCTGCTTCGTCAACGATGGGAAAGGTATGGTCGTGGCCCGTGCTGGCATCAAGATAGTCGATGCGGGCTACGGAGCGGATCAGGGTTATGGCGCCTGCTTGGGTCAGGTCGAGAGGATTGGCCTCTGTAAGGTAGGACGAGAGGTCGGAGGGGAGGGAAACTACATATTTATCCTCACCGGACATGGGAAGTCCCCGGGTGGTTTTGAGCAGTGGGTCGTCGGGGGAGGATAAAGAATATAAGGTGGCAGTGTTGAGACCGCCGTTCATCGCTTCCGACAGCATCGTAGCATTGTAGTTGGCCAACACGTATAGCTCGATGTTATGTCCGGCCATCCGTATGATATCGGCAAGAGGCATATCGATTAAGGTGGTCGATGTGCCATCTACGGTATTTATGTCGGAGGAGGAGACAGGAAAACAGAGTGAATCGTCGCCGTGTTTCATTACGATCAGCAGACGGTGTATGGCGTTTTCGGCATCGGTGCCCGGTTCCCATCCATCGCTTGACGTGTCGTTGGAGTCTATGGTCGTTGACCGTGTGACGTCCACACCGGGCTGAGTCATGCTTACTGTCATGTACACCCTGACGTTCTCCAAGTCCATGCCGCCAATGGCATCGGTATCCTTGCATCCTGTGAGGATGACCGACAGCAATGCCACGGCCGCTGTTGCCACTATGTTCTTGAAGAGATGGATCATTGTGTTGTATTATTGTTCGGTTGGGAGTTGTATCTGTTAGAATTCGGTGTTGTTCACCACTACTTTCCAGTCGTTGATGATGATTCGGGTGTTGACCCATGAGTTGCCGTTGCTTTCGTCCAGGAAGAACACGAAGCGCCAGGAGTTCTCGCGGTCCAGGTATTCCTGGTCGGACATAGGCTTGGTGGCGTCGTGATTGTCTTTGAACATCAGCATATAGTTCACGATGGGGAGTTTGAGCACGGAGCTGCCGTCGGACTTGCGGGTGACGTGCAGGGTGCAACTCGTGGCCTTGTCATGCACCAGACGAGAGACAGTGAATCGTGCCACGGCTGCGTTGACTTCGGTTTGACCTTCGCCTGCCTTGGTGCCGGTGGTGAAGTTGACCGTCTCGTAGGGGGAGTATGCCACTTCGCCTGCGGCCAGCAGGTTGTTGCCTGCGTCCATCAGCGTGTTGTCGTCGGTGATGGTGTAGTTGAAGTCGGCGCAATCGATCGGCGAGCCGTTGAGATGCTGCAGCGCCACTTGGATAGTATTGGTGTTGCGCATCATGTATACGGTATGTTCGGACTCCTCGTTCTGAGTGACCTTTATGTCGGCCGATCCATAGAAATGGTCGTGCAAACGTCGCAGTCGGTCATCGGTCAGACATTCGGGATTAACCCTGACTCCTAACGACGGCAACGAAGCCCCCGGACCTATCGATGCTGTGTGTGAGAAAGAGCTTGCCTCGCAGGCCATTCCGCCATAAACAACGACATGATAGTCTCCATCGGGTAGATTAAGCGGCATGCGGTAGGCTTCATCGCCAAGTACGGACTGCCGTGTCTCGGTGTAAGTCCCAACGTAATTGCCGTCCTTGTCATAAACATGGAGCGACAGGCAATGCACCTGGTTGTGAAATGCGTTGGCGCGCTCCATGTTGTATTCGTACACGAAACGCAATCGGGTTTCCGGCCGTGGACACTCGGGCAGCGGACCGTCAAGAACGCACGACGTAGGAATTAGAGCCATGAAGGCGACGGCAACCGCCGCCTTCATGACGTGTAAAAATTTGTATGCCAGTCCTTTCATGTCAGAAAGTCTTTAGCTTTGACAATGTAAGATCTATCAGAATTTAATCTTATTGACGCGAACTCCCCAGGGCTTGACTGTAACCTTGACCTTCATATAGAAGTCGGAAGTCTCGTCGGGATCGTCGGGATCGACAGGATCGGGATCATTGCCGGGTACGATGGGATGACCGAGTTTCTGTATGGTTGTCACGGCCAGTTTGTATATATTGTTGCGTACCACTCCGAATTCCATGGCGCCCATCTGCTGGGGCTTGTTGTTGTCGTTATGACGGTTCCAGTAGTAATAGTCGCAGTAGTAATGCTTGGAGCCGTTTTCTTCGGTAGCCTTATAGATGGCGAAGCCGGCCTTTACAAGTTTACTCTGTATGGTCGCGGTGGCTGATTCAGCGGCAGCTTCTTCGGGGGTCAGTGCGTTCTTGAAGGCTACAGAAATAGCATTGGCGGCATCCTGATCCACAATTTGCAGCAAGGCTGCATAGTTGCCGATCATCTTGCCGCCGAACACGTAGAGGTCGTGTCCGTTGGTCATGGCAGTCTTCAGGACGCCGGATGCATCGGGAGTTGTGATCTCGGCACGGAACACTACGCCTGTGCTGTTGCCGTTCTTCTGCGAAGTCGAGGGATCGGAGGGAAGCGTGCTGGGCAGTGCATAGCGCCAGAAGTTGTACTGCTCGCCTTCCATATTCCCGTTCTCGTTTCCACGCTTGTTGGCGTCGGCCATGATGTCGGATACCTTGGTGAACGTCAGGTTGTTCGATCCGAACAGGGCGTAGTTGAAATAAGTGTCGAAATCAGTGGATGTCTTTGTCAAGGCTGCCTTTTCCTCACCGAAGGGATCCACAACGTAATTGTTTTGGGTCTCGGCGCCGAACATGGTCACAGGTGTTGTCAGAAGGCCTGTGGTGTTCACACGCTTGAACAGGTAGAACTTCTTGCCCATGTTGCACAGAGCCATCTCTTTGATGCTGACACGCAGTGCACCCACGCCGTCCTTGCCTTCCGCCAGGGTAAAGTAGTAGCAGTTGTTGGCCTCGTCCTTAACTGCTTCCGACTCCGAGATGTATTCGGCATAGTCGAAACGGGCGGCAACACGCTCAACGGTCACGTCGGCGATGTCGAATGCCGTCTCGGGAGTGGCGTAATCACCGCCCTGAACATTGGCGAGCTCGGGTAGGCGTACAGTTGCGTCACCGGCATTTGACATCACGAACTTATTGGATGTGTAGTAAGTCTCGGGTTCTTTCTGGCAGATGAAGTCGTCGATGTTCTGGCCTACGCTGAATTCATTTGCCTCAGTTGGATTACAGATCACGTAGAACTTGGTAGCGTCGTCATTCTCTCGGTTCTGGAGATAGGTAACCATGCGTCCGCGGTTGAACATGCCTGTGGCGGTTACGTCGCCGTTGGTCTCTTCCTTGATGTTGTCCTCGCTCGAAACACGCGCGAAGTCAACGATGGTGCTGTTCTTGTCTACCATCACGAGCAGAAGGTTGGATACCTTGTTCTCGTCAGCCTGTCCTAACTCGGTGGTCGTGCTGGGGCTGGAAGTACGTGTCATGGACTGGGGAGATACAGTCAGGGTCATATACAGACCATCCATGTTGCCGGTGTTTTCCGGTACGTTGGCACTGTCATCGCTACATGCGGTGAGCATACCGGCCGCTAATAGCGGAATGAAAAAGTCGTTGAGTTTCATATATTAGTAATTGGTGAATGAAAATTACTTTCATGTTTCGGTGTGCATGAAGTACAGGCTCCAGTGCAGGTAGAGCCGGGTGGTTGTCGAACCGTGTCAGTCCTTGCAGATTGAGGACTGTAAGGTTGCTGAATATGCAGTCCACAGACCGGACTGCGCATTGTGGTTGTTGAATTCTCGGTGCCTTCAGCTTTGCTGCACCGGATGTGTGTCAATAATTTGTCACCGCAAATTTATAAGAATAATATTATTTTACCCTTAATTCCGCAACAC
>DESI01000074.1:0-4290 GCA_002361235.1 Porphyromonadaceae bacterium UBA3318
AAGTTTAGCGGACAGTAATAAATTGATAAAACGTATGTAGTTAATGAATTCATAGTACCTTACGAAAAAAGAGCATTTGAATACGTAACAAATCATGTTCTTGATAATTGTAATATGCTTGAAGGCATATCTAACTATCGGAAAGCCGAACTGGGTCAAATAGTTTTTGACAAAATCTGCAAACAACTTCAAGATGATATCGAATACTACTCAAATCAATTGTAATCTACACTAATACTGAGAAAGGCGTAATATGAATAGTGACATCACAGCGATATGAATACGACACACTCCTGAGCAAGGAATTGGATTCCCGGTTATTTGGCTTTGCTGAGGTTCAGCTCTTGGACGGCCGGCTTGTAGGTGGCGTCGCCGTCGGCTTCCACGCATAGCGTGATGCCGGTCCACTGACGTTTCGGGTCACGTCCGAAATAATCGGGATCGTAACGGAAGGTGTATTCGCCGGTCTGAATGGCCGGACCAGAGATCAGCACCACACGCGGCCTGACGGAGGCATGCGCGTCACTCTCCGTCATGCGTGTTTCGTCCGTAAACACCGGCTCGACCGTAAACTCTCCCTCACGGTACCTGCCGTTGATCTTGACATGGCTGTCCTTGTTGTACGGCAGCAGCTCGCCGTTGATTTTCAGCGACACATACTGCATCTTCTTGCCGCGTGTCTCGGCATAACGAGTCCTGGTCAGGTCTACCATCTCCCGGTCCTGATACCAGAACTGCTCGTGCGGATCCGCACTCTCCGTTCCGTCCTCGAACCAGCGCGAATATCTCACGCCATCCTCCGGGCGAGGATTCTCCAGAGCCTTGGCTATAAACCGTGCCATATAATCCTGGGTGGCTTCCGACAGGTCGAAATGGCCTCTGCCGGCATCGCACAGGAAGGAGATACGGCTGTCGGGATACATCATCTGGAAGGCGAGTGCCGGACGCAGACGCGCGTCCCACCATTCATACTCACCCATCACCATCAGCGCCGGAATGCGGTCGATGTTGCGGGTGCGCCCCCACTCCACGTTGGCGCGGCCATAGCCGCACAGGTTGGTGCGCGGAGCATCGCCGTGAAACGATATCACGCACAGCGTACGGTCCGGATTCCACGCCGCGAAATTCCACGGGAACGTAGCCTGCGCCGAATGCCCGAACGGTATTATACGGGCCGTCTTTATCTCATTATGTCCCGACATCGAGGCCAGCGAGTCGATGATGCTTTCGAAGCGTTCCTGGCAACCGGTAGACGTGTCCCAGTTCTGCGAACCGCTCTGCACGAACACCATAGCCACGCCGAGCGAATCCATCCTGTGCGTAAACGACGGCGAGCGGAACAGCACCTCCTCCGTCATGTTCTGATGCGCATACAGCACCGCGCGCACCGACTTCTCTTTCGGCAGGCGCAGACATACCCTCTGCCCGTCGCCGCCATACATGTAGTCGAATATCTTAGTCTGTCCGGCATCAGCCATCGCGACTATTCCTACCAACGCCAGCACACTGGCCGCTATTCTCTTTATTCCTTGTCTCATATCAATCCGGTTGAATCGCCCCCTCTTTTTTTAATACTCTCAACCACCCCGTTCAACTCAACCGGTTTGAAATTTACCAGTTCATCAGCTGGCGGAGGTAGGCGGTGAGTTCGGAGGCCATCTTCTGCTGCTGGCGGATCGAGGGATGATAGTCGGCGCCCATGCCGAGAGAGCCGGTCTGCGGAGTGAAGTCAAAACGATACAGATTCCTGTCGCCGGCTGACACCGCGTCTGCAACAACCGTGTTCAACGCATCTTTCACCACCTGCAGTGGACGCCCGTTCAGCATCGAGCCGGTCAATAGAATTATTTTAGCATCCGGGTACGTGGAACGCAAATGCTTTATGAACTTTCTGTAACCGTCCTCCAGCAACGCGACCTCATATTTGTCCTCGCTTACGTCATTGGTGCCTAAATTCACGCACACCACATCCGGCCGGTACAGACTGTGATCCCACATCTCGGTGGAATCGCCGAACAGAGTCTGTTCGTACATATCAGGCATATTGCCTTTGCAGCCCTCCCTCGGAGTGCCGTAATTTCTGTACACGCCTATGCCCGAGCGCGACACTACCAGGTGCTGGGCATCAAGATTCCTCGCCGTCCGTGCAGCGTAAGTATAATAGAAATTCTCGGTATCGTATGTGAACCGATCCGTGGGCTTGTCGGCTTCGACCCCGTAACCGCACGTTATCGAATTGCCGATAAACTCTATCTTCCTCTTAGGAAGCACCGGTTTGGCCGACAGGTCCGCGCCATTATCCACATAGAACCCATGGAATTCCGGCTTCAGCGCATATCCCTCCAGGACATACGTGGCGCGCACCTTATGATTACCTTCCGGAAGGCTTTCGGCCAAGGTCACAATGGAGTCATTCTGTCCGATGTTCAGACGGTAAGGCAACTCGTCGTCTATTTCGATCATATATGAGCCGCTGCCCGGCTTCACGCCCATTTTCAGCGAAGTTCCGGTAAATCCCGCGTTTATGTTTACTCCCGGATAAGTAAATCTGACCGTGTCCGGCTTGGCAGTGCTGATCCGGCCCATGTAGGCGATACGTGAATCGGATGCGGGAATGAATTTTGAATCCTGACCGTCATTCGCTGACCGGACAATGAAGGCATTGCCCAGAATCAGCAGCGGCAACAGTATTTTTCCGACTTGCATGTCTTTATCCAATTAAGATTAACGTTCTTAACATTTTCAAATATTATTATAACTAACAACACGCTCATATTATTTCATAAGCAGTTACTAATTCAAGTTCACTTGATGGAATTAAAAGAAAGGCAAGACACAGAACTATTTATTCCCGACAGAGTCAGTATCAACAGCGTGATAAGCGCCACGATGTCGGCCCGTATCCGGCCCCATACGAATCCGGCCGCGGCCAGCACAAGCGCCACGATCGTTATCCACATGGCGTATAGTTTCCTTTTCGTTCTTAAAGTCTTTCAACAATCCCTTCCCCGTCTTTGTTTCCTGTCATCAGTTATAGACTGTCTGTCATCAAGAACCGGCGCAACGTGAGATGCCGTATGCCTTCGTAATCCTGCGACCGGGTCATGGGATTCATGGACACCACATGTTTAGGATAATTATCCTGAATGGCCAGCAAATTACCGAATTCGCGCTCCATCGTCGATTCGTCCGCTATCAGATACGCCACCTGCAGATATATCGTCCGACCGCCCTTTTCGGCAACAAAATCAACCTCTCCATTAGGAAGTGTCCCGATGCTTATCTTATAACCCAGATTCTTAAGATGCAGATACACTGCATTCTCCATCACCTTCTCGATGTCCGCCGTACGGTCTGGTCCTGCAAGCAGATTACGCACTCCCAGATCCTCGAAATAATACTTGTCGTTGGTTTCAAGCAGACGTTTGCCATGTATGTCGTATCGGGGCACCTTATTGACTATGTAGGCGTTGGATGCGGACTTAAGATAGTTAATGGCAGTGAGAGGCTGAAGATTAATCTGTTGCGATTTTAAATATTTCGACAATGACGTAGCCGAAACGAGCTGGCCTGTATTGTCGCTCACAAACGACATAAGGTTCTCGAACATGGTCACATTGCGCAGTCCCTCTCTCTGAACCACATCCTTCAGGACAATTGTGTTATAGATGTTCTGTATATATTCCCACACCATATCCTCGTTATCCAGACCCAGACGGTAAAGATGCGGCAATCCGCCGAATCCCAGATATAACTGAAGGCTTTCGTCCGAATCCTCAAGGTTATGGAACGTCAGGAATTCCCGATAGGAAAGGCTCTGCACATGAATCTCGATATATCGGCCGCCGAGATACGTCGACAGCTCGGACGAAAGCATTTTGGCATTGCTTCCCGTCACCACAATCTGACATTCCTCATCGGCATTCAGGCTTCTCAGCACATTCTCAAATCCGTCTATATCCTGCACCTCATCAATCAACAGGTAATTATCCCTGCCGTCGATAAATTTACCTTCAAGGTAACGCGATAAGTCTCCGGCATTCTGAATATCATTGAATTTTGTCTTTTCCTTATTGATATACACTATGTTGGCCTGCGGGTTATTGGCCAGCAGTTCCTGGACAAGCTGTCTGACCACATAACTCTTGCCCACACGACGCTGGCCGGTAAGGGCTATAATCAAGCCTTTACCCATGTATTTAAGGATATGGTCTACGTAATTCTGTCGAGATATGATTTTCATGCGGCTAAGTTAGCAATTTTTATTAATCATAACAAACAAAATTCCAA
>DESI01000074.1:4569-23043 GCA_002361235.1 Porphyromonadaceae bacterium UBA3318
AAAATTCCAAATTCCTCACTTTTATTTATTACGATTAATAAAATCGCAGCCGGTCATAGTTGACTGACTGCCTCGGAGAGGCTGTTTCTCGATAACCCCACGATGGTCGGCGACAGCGACAGCCGGCACCGGCCTTCGTGAGGACAGACCGATGCGACACAGCTTGGTCGGAGACCATGTCTCTGTACTTACCGATGCGATAGATGACTAAAGGCGCCACCGGACCGAGGTCCGTGACGCCTTGGGTTAATGCGTGTTTCAATAGACTGTGGCTGAGACTCAGACTGTGGCTGAGACTCGAAGTCTCAGCCGGAGACGTCAGTATTCGATAGCTTCAGCCGTCAGTATTCGATGGTTTCAGTTCCGTTCCTTAGTCTTCGATGGCTATCAGCGTGCCGTTCAGGTCGAAGATGTAGGTGTCGGGTCTCTGGATGCCGATCTCCACCTCTACGGCACGGCCCTTGTGGAACTCTATCGACTCCACTTTGTCGGCACACCCATCCTTCACCAGACGGTTGTATGCGTCGTGGTGCAGCAGATCCTTCACTACCGACTGTGCCAGATATGCGTTGTCGGGCGAATCGATTTCCAGGACCTCGCCTTTACTGTTAAAGTCGATGTCAACGCCGTTGGCCAGTTCCACTTCATACTTGCCTTTGGCAAAGTATTGCTCGCATTTCGACACGGCCGTGCCTTTGAAATGCTTGTCCACGAACTTGCGTGCCTTTTCGGGAATCCTGTTATAGTTTTGCGATCCGGCCATTACGATGCCGGGATTGCCGTTGTTTGCCTGAGGAGCCGCCTGTGCGGGAACCGTCGCGCCGGCCAGCATGACCACAGCCGCCGATGCCAGGGAGAGAAACAAATTCTTTTTCATATTATCCTTTTGTTAATAACCGAAGCCGACACGACCCCGGTTATTATAACAACATCCGTACTCAATTAAAGTTCGGGGCGCTATCCCCGACCGCGGTCAGTCGGTCAGCTCGGCGGGAAGGATGGGCATAGCGCCCTTTTTAGTGCACACATAGGCGGATGTCCGCACGGCACGCGAATGTGCCTCCTGCACGCTCCTGCCCTTCAGTATCGAGGATATGAATGCCGCGGTGAAGCTGTCGCCGGCGCCGACCGTATCGGCCACCTCCACCTTGGGAGTGGGCTGGAACGACACGTTGCCCGGCGTGAACACATAGCTGCCGTTGATGCCGCACGTCAGTATCAGCATCTTCAGGTTGTACTTGCCAAGCAGAATCCAGCACTTGTCCTGCAGGTCGATGCCCGGATAGCCGAACATACGGCTCACGGTCACCAATTCCTCGTCATTGATTTTCAATATATTACAGCGCGACATGGAGTTGCACAGTATCTCCTTGTTGTAGAATCCCTGGCGCAGATTCACGTCAAACACCACTAAGCTGTCGTCACTCTGCGGCATGGCGTCCAGAAAATGGTTGATCGTTTCGCGCGACACCACGTTGCGCTGTGCCAGCGAACCGAAGCATACGGCCTTCGTTCTTTTTGCAAGCGCTTCAAGGCTATCGGTATAAGGGATATTGTCCCATGCCACGTTTTCCTTTATGTCGTACTGGGGGATGCCGGCCTGGTCTATCTCCACCTGCACCGTGCCTGTGGGATATGGCACCTCGGCTATAAGCTGGTTCAGCCCCTTGGAGGTGAAGTTTTCCACAATCTCCTTGCCTAAGGCATCGTCGCCCACGGCGCTCACCACATAGCCGGGCAGTCCGAACTGCGACACATGATATGCGAAATTGGCCGGTGCGCCACCTATCTTCTTACCTTCGGGCAGAACGTCCCACAGGGCCTCCCCCATTCCTACTACTATATCATTCATAATGGCATTAAATTTTCAAAGTTATTAGATTTTTCTAATCTTCAACGTGTAATACATCAGGTAAATCACGCCTACGGTCATTACGGCCACGGCACCGGCCTGACCGATGGCATCGGCTGCATAACCCATTGCGAGCGGGAACACCGTGCCGCCGAACAGACCCATGATCATCAGGCCGGACACCTCGTTGCGCTCGTTGGGCGTGTACATCAACGCCTGCGAGAACACTACCGAGAAGATATTTGAGTTACCGAATCCTATCAGACCGATTCCCACATACAGCGGAGCGAGAGTGTCGCAGACAAACAGTATGACCATTCCGGCCAGCATCATCGCCACGCTGACGGCGAAGAAGAGTTTGGGCGACATGGTACGCAGTATGAACGCTCCGAGGAAACAACCAGCCGTACGGAATATGAAATATACGCTTGTGGCGAATCCGGCCTCCTCCAGCGGAAATCCCAGGCGCTCCATGATGATTTTCGGAGCCGTGGTGTTGGTGCCCACGTCGATGCCCACATGGCATACGATACCGAGGAAACAGAGGAATATGAACGGCTTGCCAAGCAGTCGCAGACATTCCACGACGCCGGTGGCCTTGTCGGGCTTTTCCTCGTCGATGGGAGTGGCCGCCAACAGAGATATTGACAGGAAACTGATCACCGCGTAAATCACGAACAGCGCGCGCCAGCCCAGTCCGAATGTAGGCATCATCGTCGTGGCGCCCCACGCCGCGATGATGGGAGCAAGGAATGAAGCGATAGCCTTGACAAACTGACCGAACGTAAGAGTGGACGCCAGTTTGTCGCCGCTGATCAGATTGCTCACCAGCGGATTGAGCGACGTCTGCATTATGGCGTTGCCTATGCCTAACAGCGAGAACGAGACCAGCATCACGGCATAGCTGTCGCCGAACGCCGGAATGAACAGCGACACCGCCGTCACTATCAGGCTTATCAGTACGGTATTCTTACGACCGATACGGTTCATCAGCATTCCCGTCGGAACGGAGAAAATCAGGAACCAGAAGAACACCAGCGAGGGGAACAGGTTGGCCTGCGAATCGGTCAGACCCAGGTCCTTCTGCACATAGTTGGATGCCGTTCCCACCAGGTCCACGAAGCCCATGGCGAAGAAGCACAGCATCACCGGGACCATCCGGACTATGTAACTCTTCTTATTGGTTGCTGCTGTTTGCGTTATATCCATAATTATGATTGTTCTTTATTGATTAGTCATTCTTGATTTCATACACTTTCAGGTTGCGCACCTTAGCCTTTCCGTCACGCGCCTTAACCGTCAGCTGCGAATACGGTTCGTCGGGAAACACTAAGTTGGTCATCACCGAACGACCGCCATCGGCAAACACCTCCATGCTGCACCGGTCAACGAATATCCTCAGCTTCAACGTGTCGCCGTCGGAATAAAGCGGAGCCACAGTTACTGCGGGGAAATCCTGACTGAAGTCCGTTATTCCGCTTTCGCGACGGTCGAACGCGAGCCTGTTTCCGGCCACATCGTATGTCAGCAACACCTTCTGTCCCCTGGCATTGTTGAGCCATATCTCGACCTCTCGGCAGCGTTCCGGCTGTATTTCCATATCTATCTCGCACAGTTCCGGAATGCCGACGGTTATTTCTTTCGCACCCACCGTGGTTTTGCCGGACGATTTGACCAGTTTGCCGCGCAGCGCATCTACTTCAGGCGACGGCCTGGACGACATATATATTTCACCGTCTTTGGCACGGAACAGGCTCATATCGCGCGGCAGCGTGTTCGCGCTGCGATACTGCATGGTGGGCACATCCGCGGCATACTGCCAGTTGCTCATCCAGCCCAGTATCGTGCGGCGTCCGTCGGGCGCGTCGCTGAAACTTACCGACGCATAATTGTCCTTGCCGTAATCCATCCATTTGGTCGGGACCTTGCCGTTTGCATCCGTATCGGCCTTGAATGTCTTGCCGTCGAAATCGCCGACAAAATACTGTGTCGCGCTGCCGCCGAAAGGCCCTCCGGGATTTATGTTGCAGATAAGCACCCATTTCTGTTCGCCGGAGCCTTCCACCTTCAGCGGGAACAGGTCGGGACATTCCCATACGCCGTCCTGCGCGCCCAGTCCCTGGCCGAATTTGCTTTGCAATGTCCATGACTTCATATCGGGCGATGTGAATATCAGCATTTCATGATCCAGCGGATGCGCCAGTATCAAGGTCCATTCCTTAGTGTCAGGATTACGGAACATATTAGGATCGCGGGCCTCGCTCTCCAGCGTCAATGTGGGATTACCCGGGTATATGCTGAACGTCTCGCCGTTGTCGGTGCTGTACGCCAGGCTCTGCACCTGACTCACGCCGGCCGAGGTGTACATGGCCAGCACGGCATCCTTGCCGAATCCGGCACTGTTCTCCGTATCGACGGCATTGCTGCCGCTGAACACCGTTCCCAACCCGTTGGGCTCTATCGCCGCCGGATGGTGTTCCCAGTTTATCAGGTCCTTGGACGAGGAATGTCCCCACGTCATGTTCTGCCATTTCGATCCGTACGGATTCCACTGGTAGTACAGATGCCACACGCCATCCTTGTAAAACATTCCGTTCGGATCGTTCATCCAGCCGTACAGCGGCGTGTGATGATACGCCGGGCGGTATTTCTCACGGTTTGCGGTATCGAACGTGTCAGATACGGTGAAATTGCTCCAGCACACATCCTCCTTGGCCTCGCGGACAGAGGATCGGTTCTGGGTAGTGACGATGTTCAGCACCACGTCATGCCCCTTGTACCTCGCTATGTCCAGAGGCACCGTGTAGTCAACCTTTGACTTCGCCAGCCTTACATATATGGTGCGGTCAAGTTTCCCGTCCACCAGCACATTGACCGTAGCGTCATCGTTCGACTCCTGCACGGGCATAAGCAGATACTTCCCGTCGCCGGTGATGCGCACCAGCGTATTGTTCGTTCCCATATGATTCACTTCGACTCCGGCGCCATTCAGCACGAATGTACCCATCATGCCGGCCGTCAATAACGTAGTCTTTATTATACCGAAAAAGTTGTTCATGTTGTTGAGTTTTTCAGACATCTACCCGGGCACAATCCTGTCCGCCGGGTTTCTGTTGCAAAAATACATCAAAAGTCCGCGGCTCGGTTATTAATTTTTGGTCAAAGGGTATCAAAAATGTTGCAACGCTACATTTTTATAACCGAATGCACTAATATTTAAATTATTATGACTAAATTTGTGTGCGAATTAACCTGACTAACATAAGATAAGCCTGATGAAACGGCACCTATTGATACCATTACTTGCGATGGCATGTCTGCTCTATGTTTCATGCCAAAGGGAAAAGACTTACCGCATCGGCGTCTCGCAATGCAGCGCCGACGACTGGCGCAATAAGATGAACGAGGAGATCATGCGCGAGATGATGTTCCATCCCGAGGCGACGGTGGAAATCCGCTCGGCCGACGACAGCAACGAGAAGCAGATAGCCGACATCCGGTATTTCCGCGACAACGGCTTCGACATCATTCTTGCGGCGCCCAACGAAGCGAACGCCATTACACCTGTAATAAAGGAGACGTACGAATCCGGCCTGCCGGTGGTGATATTCGACCGCGACATCAACGGCGATTCATATACGGCATATATCGGCGTGGACAACCGCGCCATAGGCCGTTCCGCCGCACAATACGCCGGCAACCTGACAGGCGCCGGAGGCCGGGTGCTGGAAATACAGGGACTTAAAGGTTCATCTCCGACCATACAGAGACACGAAGGATTTGCCGAAGGTGCAAGACAGAACCGCCTTGACATCGTGGCATCGGGCCACGGCAACTGGAACGACAGGGACGCGACCCGGGTAGCCGACTCCCTGCTGGACATATATAAGGATATAGATCTGATTTACGCCCACAACGACCGTATGGCCATCGCCGCATCCAACGTGGCGCGCCGACTGGGCCTGCACATCCGCATCATCGGTATCGACGCCGCCCCAAACATCGGCATGAAAGCCGTGGCCGACAGCGTGATAGACGCCACATTCCTGTATCCGACCGAAGGCCACCAGCTGATACGCACCGCACTGGCCATCCTGAAAGGCGAACGTTTCGACCGCATCCAGACGCTGCCTCTCGCTTCGGCCGTTGACAAATCGAACGCCGACATCCTGTCGCTTCAGAACAAGTCGCTGAACAAGGAAACTTCCAAAATGAAGATCCTCAAAAGCCAGGTGGACCAATACTGGGAACGGCATTCCATACAGACCACCCTGCTGTATGTCACCATCGGGCTGGTGATACTGCTGCTGGCCTTCGTGTTCATGCTGCTGCGCACATACTGGATGAACCAGCGCCATCACCGCCAGATACTGGAACAGAACCGTCTGCTGGAGCAACAGCGTGACGCCCAGGAGGAACTGAACCGCCAGCTGGAGGAGGCCACGCAGTCAAAGCTGATGTTCTTCACCAACATATCCCACGACCTGCGCACGCCCCTCACCCTGATAGCCGAGCCGGTGGCGCAACTCGCCGACGCCGACAACCTGACGCCCCAGCAGCACGCGCTGATGCGCATAGCCGACAAGAACGTGCGCATACTGAAACGCCTGATCAACGAAATTCTCGATTTCCGCAAATACGAGAACGGCAAGCTCGATGTCAACCTCACTGAAGCCCGATTCGCCGACCTGGCCCGGGACTGGGCCGAGGCATTCATGGCCATCGCTCGCAAACGCGACATAAAACTGAACGTCGACATCGACCTGCCCGACGATTTCACCATCGCCATAGATACAGAGAAACTGGAACGGGTATGCTTCAACCTACTGTCCAACGCATTCAAATATACTCCCGACAACGGCCGCATCAATTTCATTGTCAGCAGGAAAGGCGACAACCTTGTGATTGCCGTTCACGACACGGGCCGGGGTATCTCGGAGCGCGACTTAGGCAACATATTCGACCGCTTCTTCCAGGTAGACAAGGTGCATCCGCAAGGTTCCGGCATCGGCCTCTCGCTGGCAAAGGCGTTCGTGGAACTCCATCATGGCGGGATTACCGTAACGAGCCGCGAAGGCAAGGGATCGGAATTCACTGTCACCATTCCCATAACGCATATAGCTGAAAATCAACAGGCTCCCGCAGTCCCTACAGCCGGCACATTGCGCGACGACACCATCACCGAACTGGAGCGGATAGAGAGCGACACGCCCCTGCTCGACTCCGACAAGCCGCTTCTGCTGGTAATAGACGACAACGAGGACATCCGCAGGCTCACCGCCGGACTTCTCGGCGACGAATATACCGTAATCGCCGCATCCGACGGCAAGGAGGGCGTGCGCATGGCCGCACGGCATGTTCCCGACCTGATAATCTGCGACGTGATGATGCCCGTCATGGACGGTCTGGAATGCACGCGCCGCATCAAGCAGGAGGTGTCCACATCGCACATACCGGTGTTGATGCTCACGGCCTGCAGCATGGACGAACAGCGCGCCCAGGGATACGACAGCGGCGCCGACGGCTATCTGTCCAAACCGTTCGACATCACTGTACTCAGGGCGCGGTGCCGCAACCTGATTCAGAACCGCAGACGCATCAAGGAATTATGGACCACGTCGAAGCCCACCGACGTCACGACGTCGGCCACCCCGGAAACCAGGCGCCCACGACCCGACGTCGAGAACGAATTCTACGCACGGTTCGTGGAGATCGTCAACAAGGAAATGGAGAATCCCGAGCTCAGCGTGGACGGCATCGCCGCGCAACTCGGACTGGGCCGTTCGCAGTTCTACCGCAAGATCAAAGCCCTCACCAACTACTCGCCCGTAGAATTAGTGCGCGAACTGCGGCTGAAACGCAGCCGCGACCTGCTTATCTCCACCGACAGGTCCGTAAGCGAGATCGGCTATATTGTCGGATTCTCAACTCCCGCCTATTTCACACGCTGTTTCCGCGATTATTTCCACGAAACGCCTTCCGAACTCAGGGAACGTCTCGGTTCCAAATCATAAAATTATTGCAAAATCATAAAAATGTTGCATAGAATGTCATAAATGGTGCAATGACCGTTTTTTGACAGCCTATGCAACATATTTGAAATGCCGGCTGCAACAAGGGTTCTAATTTTGCGGCATAAAACAACTGACAACGACATGAAAAATTCATTCCTGTTAACGCTGTTGCTGCTGTTGACGGCATTCGGCGTTCAAGCACAGAACATCACGGTGCACGGAACGGTCATCTCAAAGACCGATTCGGAACCTCTGATCGGTGCGACGGTGATGACCGAAGTCAAAGGTTCGGGAACCGTCACTGACATCGACGGAAAGTTCGAAGTCTCCGTCGCCCCCGGTTCCAGTCTCACAATTTCCTACATCGGCTATCAGACCGTCAAGGTCAAGGCCTCCCCGGACATGACCGTCGAGCTTTCCGAAGACTCCGAAGTCCTGAACGAAGTGGTGGTGGTGGGCTATTCCACCCAGCGCAAGGTCGATGTGACCGGCGCCATCACGGCCGTGGATGTTGACGAAATCAACAAACAGAACGAGAACAACCCCATCAAGGCATTGCAGGGTCGTGTGCCGGGCATGAACATCAGTGCCGACGGTGCTCCCAGCGGATCGGCCACCGTGCGTATCCGAGGCATCGGCACCCTGAACAACAACGACCCGCTGTACATTATCGACGGCGTGCCCACCAAGGGAGGAATGCATGAACTGAATCCCGGCGACATCGCGTCAATCCAGGTGCTGAAGGATGCCGCCTCGGCTTCCATCTACGGTTCGCGCGCAGCCAACGGCGTCATCATAATCACTACCAAGAAAGGCGCCGACCTCAAGATAAACCTGGACGCATCGGTAGCAGCCCAGTTCTATACCAATCGCATGAAGGTGCTGGATGCCGAGGGTTACGGGCTCGCCATGTGGCAGGCATACGTCAACGACGGACAGGACCCCAACACCAACGGCCTCGGCTACCGCTTCAACTGGGGATACGACAGGACCGGATACCCGCAGCTGAACTCCATCAGCATGAACAAATATCTGGACGCCGCAGGCACCACGCCCGCCGCCGACACCGACTGGTACGACGTCACCACACGCACCGGTCTGATCCAGAACTACAACCTCAGCGTCAGCGGAAGCACCGACAAACTCAGCGCATTCTTCTCCGTAGGTTATTACAATAACCTCGGAGTGATCAAGTACTCGGACTTCGAGCGCTTCTCCGCACGTGTCAACACGGAATACAAACCGTTCGGCAACATACTCACCATCGGCGAGCATTTCACCCTGAACCATACCGACGAGGTGCAGGCTCCCGGCGGATTCCTGCAGAACGTGCTCCAGTTCAACCCCTCGCTGCCCGTTTACACTGAAAGCGGCGAATTCGCAGGTCCCGTCGGCGGCTACCCCGACCGCGAGAACCCTCTGGCACGTCTGGTGCGCAACAAGGACAACCGTTACAAATACTGGCGTCTGTTCGGCGATGCCTACCTGAACGTCAATCCCTTCAAAGGCTTCAACGTACGCACCACATTCGGCCTTGATTACTCTCAGAAACAGCAGCGCATCTTCACTTACCCCGTCACCGAGGGCAACGTGGCCAATTCCACCAACGCCGTCGAGGCGAAGCAGGAGCACTGGACACGCTGGATGTGGAACCTCGTGGCAAGCTACAACATCGATTTCGGCAAGAACCATATCGACGCGCTGGCCGGCGTTGAGCTTATAAACGAATCGTCCGACTGGTTCTCAGGATACAAGACCGATTTCTCGGTGCTGAATCCCGACTTCATGTGGCCGTCGGCCGGTGCGGGCAACGCCCAGTCATACGGATCGGGCGACGGTTTCTCGCTTGTGTCGTTCTTCGCCAAGGCCAATTATTCTTTCGATTCCCGTTATCTTCTCGGTGTGACCGTCCGTCACGACGGCTCGTCGCGATTCGGCAAGAACAACCGTTTCGCCACCTTCCCCTCCGTGTCATTGGGATGGCGCATCAACAACGAGTCGTTCCTGCGCGACGTGGCTTGGCTCAACGACCTCAAGCTGCGCCTCTCCTGGGGACAGACCGGCAACCAGGAAATCAGCAACCTTGCACGATACTTCGTTTATGTGCCCAATTACGGCGTTAACGAATCGGGCGGCCAGAGCTACGGAACATCCTACGACATCGCCGGCACAAACGGCGGAGCAATCCTCAGCTCCGGTTTCAAGCGCGACCAGATAGGCAATCCCGACATCAAATGGGAAACCACCACGCAGTATAACATCGGTCTCGACTGGTCGATGCTCAACTCCGGCCTGTTCGGTTCTCTTGACCTCTACTATAAGAATACCTCCGACATCCTGGTACAGATGGCCGGCATCGGCGCCATGGGCGAAGGCTCGTCACAGTGGATAAACGCCGGCGAAATGGAGAACAAGGGCATCGAGCTTAACCTCGGCTTCCGCCACACCACCGACTATGATTTCACTTACGAAGTGACCGGCAACATCGCCGCCTACCGCAACAAGATCACGAAAATACCCGCGACAGTGGCCGCAAACGGCACATTCGGCGGCAACGGCGTGTACAGCGTCATAGGCCATACATTCGGTGCCCAGGCGGGTTATGTGGCCGACGGCATCTTCAAGTCGCAGGCAGAAGTGGACAACCATGCCGTGCAGGAGGGAGCGGCCGTGGGACGCATACGCTGGCGCGACCTCGACAACGACGGCTACATCACCGAGAAGGACCAGAAATGGATCTACGACCCCACTCCCGACTTCACCTACGGTCTGAACGTGTACCTGCAGTACAAGGATTTCGACTTCTCCATGTTCTGGCAGGGAGCGCAGGGACAGGACGTGATATCCGACCTGAAGAAAGAAACCGACCTCTGGAGCGGTCTTAACATCGGATTCCTGAACAAAGGCGAGCGCCTGCTTAACGCATGGACCCCGCAGAACCCCGATTCCGACATCCCTGCCCTCACACGCTCCGACTCCAACAACGAGAAACGCGTCTCGACCTACTTCGTGGAGAACGGCTCGTACCTGAAGCTGCGCAACATCCAGATAGGCTACAACCTGCCGGAAAAGGCAGTACGCAAGATGCGCATGGAGCGCCTGCGCTTCTACATCAGCGCGCAGAACCTGCTGACAATAAAGAGCAAGTCGTTTACCGGTGTGGATCCCGAAAATCCCAACTTCGGCTATCCCATCCCCACCAACCTCACTTTCGGTCTCAACCTCACTTTCTAATCACGCCAAATCATGAAAAAATATATAATCGCATCGCTCGCGGCATTGACACTGGCCACCACCGGCTGCGACAGCTTCCTGGATTCACACAAGCCGCAAGGCACTCTTGACGAGGAACAGGTGCTGAATCCCGAATATATCGACAATCTGGTCATCTCGGCCTACGCCGTGTGGATTTCGGCCGAAGACATCAACTCATCGTTCTCGATGTGGAACTTCGATGTCCGTTCGGACGACGCATACAAGGGCGGCAACGGCACCGAGGACGGCGACGTGTTCCACGCGCTGGAAGTGTCGCAGGGCATCATGACCACCAACTGGAACATATCCGACATGTGGCAGCGTCTGTACAATGCCGTGTCACGTGCCAATTCCGCGCTGCAGGTTCTTGACATGATGGACTCCTCCACATATCCGCAGCGGGATACACGCATCGCAGAAATGCGCTTCCTCCGCGCTCACGGACACTTCCTCCTCAAGCGTCTGTACAAGCAGATTCCCTTTGCCGTCAACGAGAATCTGACGCCCGAGCAGTACAATGACCTGGAGAACACGGAATACACCAACGACCAGGGCTGGCAGCTCATCATCGACGACTTCAAATACGCTTTCGACAATCTTCCGGCCGTGCAGGAAGAAGTTGGCCGCCCCAACCGCGCCGCAGCTGCCGCATATCTCGCCAAGACTTACCTTTACAAGGCATACCGTCAGGACAATCCAGATTCGCACGAGGTGACGTCAATCGACCGCGAGGATCTGCAGAACGTCATCAAGTACACCGACCCGGCCATCATGACGGCCTCCGGCTGCGCCCTTGAACCCGACATGCACAACAACTTCCGTCCCGAACCTCAGTACGAGAACGGTCCCGAATCGATCTGGGCCATGCAGTATTCGTTCAACGACGGGACAACCCACGGCAACTGCAACTGGTCGTACGGTCTGATTGTTCCGAACATCCCGGGCGTGACCGACGGCGGCTGCGACTTCTACAAGCCGAGCCAGAATCTGGTCAATTCGTTCAAGACCGACGAGAACGGCCATCCCATGATTGACTGTTTCAATGCCAAGGACTATGACATGACCTCCGACTATGCGGATCCCCGTCTGTTCCTAACGGTGGGAATGCCCGGCACTCCCTATATGTTCAACGCCAACTATATGATGGACCGCAGCGCCACATGGAGCCGAAGCAACGGCCTGTACGGATACTATGTCTCGCTGAAACACAATGTCGATCCCGATGGTGGATACCTGGTAAAAGGCTCCTGGTGGGGCTCGCCGATGAACCGTATCGTGCTGCGCTATGCCGATGTGCTGCTGATGCGCGCCGAGGCCCTGGTACAGCTGAACCAGAACATCCCCGAGGCCATCGAGATCGTAAACTCCCTGCGCAACCGCGCCCGTCAGAGCACCGCATCGATCTCAGACTATGAGAGACAGTATGGCGTACGCTTCAACATCCGTCCCTACAACGGAACTTACGCACAGGCAGACGCACTGAAAATCGTCAAGATGGAACGCCGTCTTGAACTGGCCATGGAAAGCGAACGCTTCTTCGACCTGGTGCGCTGGGGCGAGGCTGCCGACGTAATCAACAGATACTACGCCGACGAGGCCGACAACTGCGCCATATATTCCAACGCCACGTTCACGCGCAATAAGAATGAGTATCTGCCCATACCATTCTCTCAGATCAGCGCCTCCAACGGACATTACAAACAGAACATCGGTAACTGGTAATCGAACACAATGAAACTCACAGTCTCAACAATATATCTGTCGCTGCTGGCACTCACGGCCGGTATGCTGACATCGTGCGACGACAAGGAATCCAATATGGATCTTGACGGCAGCACCCGCATCGAATCAATCAGAGTAAGCGGTTTCGACGGCACCGTCGACAACACCGCCAAGTCAGTGACCGTCAACCTGCCCACCACTACCGACCTGACGGACCTGACCGTGGACGAGATAGAGCTCAGTCCGGGAGCCACATGCGACTATCCCCGGGGATACAGGTTCGACGGCTCGGTGCCCCGCTCCATTCACGTGGTGAACGGCGACGTATACACCGACTATGCCCTCAACGTAAAGCATGACAACGTGGAATTCCTGTCATTCACGCTCGACAACAAATACAGCGGCACCATCGACAACGCCGCACGTACCGTTCTCGTATTCGTTCCCCTTGAAGCCGATGTGACCGCCATGCAGGCATCGTTCCTGGTCAACGACGGCACGACCGTCACCCCCGAATCGGGTTCAGTACTCGACTTCACGGAACCAGTCGAATTTACCTGCGTCCACAATACTGCGACCATCGTATATACCGTTACGGTCATCAAGGACGAGATGTCGCAGGCTTCCAAGGCGTTCGTAGGCAATGCCGCATCCTTCGACGCACTGGGCGATGAAGCAAAGGCCGCTTGCGAATGGATGCTGAACAATGTGCCAAATTCCCGCTATGTTTCCGTTCAGCAGGTTATCGACGGCGACGTGAAGTTGTCAGACTTCACCATGATATGGTGTCACTTCGACTGGACCGACTGGCCCGGCACCATGTGGGACTCGCGCGACATGTTCAACAGCTACTGGCTGCACGGAGGTGCAATCCTGGCATCGCGCGACGGCGCACGGTACATCAACGATGTATGGCGCATTGCCCGCGACCAGCAGAGTCCCAACAACATGTTCGGAGGCGACACATCCGAGACTCTCGAGAATGCGTTGGGCTTCACGATAACAGGCCATGAGTCACATCCTCTGTACGACGGCATAGAGACCGACGGCGACAGCCGCATACTCCTTCTGGACAAAGGTTGCTCCAATACCAACCGTACGCTGCAGTGGGGCGTGGACTGGGATCCTTACGGCTCGATGCAGGGCTGGGAGGAACGCACAGGCGCCAAAGCCCTGGCTTCCGGCCATGACTACGATGTGAACCGCGTGACCATAGCTGAATTCGAACCCTACGAGGCTCTGAAAGGATTTACTTCAGGCCGCGTCATCACCATCGGAACCCCTGCCTACGAATGGTATGACAGGAACGGCAAGGACAACCCCTACCGCGATAACATGATCCGGCTCACCAAGAACGCCATCAACTATCTGTGTCAGTAATTCACCCTTTTAAAATTAAGACAATGAAATCCATCATATTCCATACATTGCTTCTCGCGTCTGCAACCGCCACACTGGCCGGTTGCAGCGACGACAAGCCTGTGCTGACCGACCGCAACCTGGAGAACAGCACGGAATTCCTGAAAAGCAACGATGCCGCCAAGCAGGACATATACTACAAACCCGCCGTAGGTTTCGTAGGCGACCCGATGCCCTTCTATGATCCCGTGGCCGGAGACTTCAAGATACTGTATCTGCAGGACTACCGCCCGAATCAGGCCGTGACCTATCACCCCATCTGGGGAGTCAGCACCAAAGATGCGGTCAGCTATACTTCTCTTGGCGAATTGGTGCCCTGCGGAGCAGCCAACGAACTCGATGCCGCTCTGGGCACAGGCTCGACCATATACCACGACGGCACTTACTACACATTCTATACCGCCCATTCGCCCAACCCCGCCTCGACTTCCGGAATCAACGAGGCCGTGATGCTCGCCACATCAGCCGATTTCAAGTCGTGGACCAAGAACCGCACTGTTCTTGTCACGGGCGGCGATAAATACAGCAACGCCGACTTCCGCGATCCGTTCGTGTTCAAAGGGGATGACAATATGTTCCACATGCTGGTGTCCACACGTCTGAACGGGAAGGGTGTATTGGCCGAATACACATCGTCCGACCTGCTGGAATGGCACGACGCCGGGGTATTCATGACCATGATGTGGGACCGCTTCTACGAGTGTCCCGACGTGTTCAGGATGGGCGACTGGTGGTATCTGGTATATTCCGAGCAGCATGACGCCATACGCCGTGTGCAGTACTTCAAGGGCAAGACTCTTGACGAGCTTAAAGCCTGCACTGCCAACGACGCCGGTCTGTGGCCCGACGCTCACGAGGGATACCTTGACTCACGTGGTTTCTACGCCGGCAAGACGGCTTCCGACGGAACCGACCGCTACATCTGGGGCTGGAACGCCACCAAAGCCGGAAACGTAATCACCGGAACCGCCGACTGGGCAGGCAACCTTGTGGCCCACAAGCTGATCCAGCATCCGGACGGCTCCCTTACTATCGGTGAGGTTCCCGCAATAGCCTCAATCCTTGGCAACGCCAGGACTCTGGACGGCTTTTCGCTGAATGCGGACGAATCCAGACTCATGCCTCGTCTCGGCACCGAGAACCGCCTGACTTTCACCATAACGGCCAATTCGGGCGACCGTTTCGGACTCTCGTTCGGCCGCGGCAGCGATTCCGTGTCGTACGGCACTCTGGTGTTCAATCCGGAGGGTGACGGCAACATGAAGATCAATCTGGAACAGGAAGGCCCGGAGGGAGCCGGATTCATCCAGTTTGCCGACAGCTATGTGTTCAAGGCCCCCGCAGACGGTGTCTATAACATTACCGTAGTGACCGACAATTCCGTCCTGACACTTTACATAAACGACTGTCTCGGTTATACCACGCGTCTTTACGGCACCGCACGCAACTGCTGGTCGGTCAACTGCTACACCGGCAATCTGTCTGTCAGCGAAATCAAAGTACAATCTAAATAAATAGTCTCAACTACTTAACACCCTATATCTTATGAAAACATATTTATTCGCCGCAGTCGTTGCGGCCGCCCTCTCCACACCCGTATGGGCCGACGTGACCACCGTCAAGACCCTCTACACCAGCGACAACACCGATGGGACGGAAGTAACATGGGGCAACACCCTCACCATCCCTGCAGAGCAGTTTACCGAAGGCGTCAGTGTGGGCGACTATATCAATGTGGTATTCGCATCCACTACCGATATTATGGAACTGCACTCCAATGGAACTTGCCTGCCCGGATCCATCAAATACAATCTTGGTGATGCCACTGAAAACACCAAGGCTTACATCACCGTCGACATGCTGAATGCGCTGAAACAGAACGGAGTCGAGCTGTGCGGCGGCGGGTTCCACGTAAGGAGCGTGGAAATCTGCAACGACGGATTCCGGATGCCCGAAGGCGCAATCTGGGGCGGATATTTCTGGATAGACAATTGGAACACCATGGACCTGTTCAAGACAGCGTTCTACTCATACGACGGTCAGCGTTACATGGACATCTACCTGTCGGCCGACAATGGCGACAATACCAATTACGTCATGAACGTCATGACGGCATTCGACAATCCGGATGCTGTATGGGCAAATGCCGATACCGGCAACATGGAACGCACGCCCAACAAGGCTATAGTTGACCTGAAGGACATCAACGTCACTGAAAAACTCGCTGACGTTCCGGCCCTTCTGATACAGTCCAACCCCGAAGGCGGCAATCCGTTCAACATCACAGCCATTGCATTGCGTAATGAGAACAATCAGTCCACGATCGTAAGCTCACTGATATCTGACGAGCTCGCTCCCGTCACAGTCTACAACCTCCAGGGCATCGCCGTCAAGACCAACGCCACAATGGCCACCGCCCTCAATGACCTCCCCGCCGGCATCTACATCGTCAACGGCAAGAAATACGCAGTTCGTTAAATCTATACTTTCCCCGACTTGGTCGAGGTCTATACAGACTCAGGGCTGATTCCGCAGCGGAATCAGCCCTGACTGTTTATCAATGTCTGCGCAGACATTCAATCGTCAATCGTCGTGGTGATGACCCCTGCCGTGCTTCTTGTAATATTTGTCGTGATGCTTGTAATACTTCTTCTGCTCCTTGTAATATTTCTTCTGCTCCTTGCGCCACCGCTTGTATTGCTTCTTGTGGTGCTTGTCATGATGCTTGTAATACTCGGGATAGACATATCTGCAACTGTGATGGCAGTGGTGACGGCCGCAGAATCCGTATGTCGGCACATCGTACAGCCTGAAACCGTCGCTGGTCAGAACGTAATGGATGTCTCCGTCCGAGTCAAGTCCGAAGAATCCGTTCTCGCCCACTACATACACTGCCGGACGCCCGGCATCGGCCAATGGGGCTATTATGGCGACAGACGCAATCATGAGGCAGATCAGCGTCGTTTGGATGGTATGTCTTCTCATGGTCTTTCTGTATTGATTTACAATAAAACGCGCCACCCCCTCCCTCGGTTCAGGACAGACTAACCAAATACCTCGGAGAGGCAACGAATTCCGATAGGCTGATCAGCATACCATTAGTCCCGTGGGCCTGATTCCTTTTAATTCCATTACACTATGAACTAAAGAAACTTGAATAAACTATTATTCCCGGTTGTGTAATTCCAATTTTTATCTTAAATTTGGAAACCAGGAATAAATACAGATGAATATGATTTACAGACGATGCGGAAGGAGCGGCATTGAGTTGCCGGTGATTTCATTGGGATTGTGGCACAATTTCGGCGATGTGGACGATTTCGACACGGCGCGCGACATGCTGTTGACGGCCTTTGACCGGGGAATCTGTCATTTCGACCTTGCCAACAACTATGGCCCGTCGCCCGGGAGCGCGGAAATGACGTTCGGCAAGGTTCTGAAAGATGACCTGGCCTCGCACCGCGACGAACTGTTCATTTCGTCCAAGGCCGGCCATGACATGTGGCCGGGCGTATACGGCGGCAATTCGTCGCGCAAGAACCTCATCGCATCCTGCGACGCCAGCCTTAAGCGGACAGGACTGGAATATTTCGATGTGTTCTATAGCCATCGCTATGACGGCGTGACTCCTGTAGAGGAAACGATGCAGGCCCTCATAGACATAGTGCGCAGCGGGAAGGCCCTCTATGCCGGCATCTCGAAATATCCGCCCAAGGAACAGGAATATGCTTACCGTCTCCTTGCCGAAGCCAAAGTGCCTTGCCTTGTAAGCCAATACCGTTATTCCATGTTCGACACGGCTGCCGCCGGCGAGAATTTCGGGTTAGCCGCAGCCAACGGAAGCGGCATTACGGTCTTTTCTCCCCTGGCCCAGGGTCTGCTGACCGACCGCTATCTTCATGGCATCCCGGCCGGAAGCCGCGCTGCCAGAAGCACCGGGTTCCTCCAGCTGTTGCAGGTCACTGACGACAAGATTGCCAAGGCTCGCCGGTTAAATGAAATCGCGGCCCGTCGCGGACAGACTCTGGCACAGATGGCATTAGGCTGGATACTGACTGACGAGCGGGTAACTTCCGTAATAATCGGAGCCTCGTCCGTAAAGCAGCTTTCGGACAATCTCGGAGCCATCGACAACCTCTCTTTCTGCGCGGAAGACCTCTCGGAAATCCGCACCGTTTTATCAGAATGAAATAATCGAGTAGGAGGTAAACA
>DESI01000013.1:0-14477 GCA_002361235.1 Porphyromonadaceae bacterium UBA3318
CGCACAATCGTTGACGAAAAAAAGCGTGCCGGGACCGGAGTCCAGGCACGCTTTTATTATCGGTTGCAGACCGGATTACTGGAAGCGGCGGTTGCCCTGCAGTGCGGGCTTGCCGTCCGGAGTCTGGTTCTTGTTCTTCTTGTTGCCGAATGCGTTCATCACGCGGTAAGCGATCGGGGCGGCGCAGTAGAGCGAGCAGAATGTACCCACAACCACACCGAAGATCATGGCGAATGTGAACGAACGGATCGTGTCGCCACCCAGGAAGAAGATGCACAGCAGCACCAGCAGGGTGGAGAACGATGTCATCACCGTACGGCTCAGGGTCTGGTTCAGCGAGCGGTTGAAGGTGGTGAGGCGGTCTTCCTTCGGATAGAGCTTCATCATCTCGCGCACACGGTCGAACACAACCACCGTATCGTTGATCTGATAACCGATGATGGTCAGGATGGCGGCGATGAACGACTGGTCGACCTCCATGGAGAATGGGAGGAAGCCCCAGCATACGGAGTAGAAGCCGATGATCAGGAACGATGTCAGTGCCACGGCCGAGAGGGCGCCGATGGAGAAGGCCACGTTGTGGAAACGCAGCAGGATGTACAGGAACATACATACCAGTGCGATGCCCACTGCCCAGTATGCGTCGCGCTTCATGTCGTCGGCCATGGAGGGGCCTACCTTCTGGACGGAGATGATACCCTGGCTTTCGTCGGCGATGGCGAATGCGTTGCGGTCCATCACCTTGCCGTTGGTGGTGAGCTCGGGCTGCAGGCCTTCGTACAGGATGTCGGCTATTTCTTCCTCGATGTTCTCGGACTCGGTGTTGATCTTGTAGCTGGTGGAGATACGCAGCTTGGAGGGGTTGTCGATGGTGATGACCTGGGTGGAGACGGTCTTGTCGTTGGCCTTCTGCTGGAACAGGTCGCCCAGGCGGCTCTCGATGGCTGCGCGGTCAACGTTCTTGTCGAACTGCACCACATAGTTGCGGCCTCCGGAGAAGTCAATGCCCTGGTTCATGCCGCGGATGGCGAGGCTGGCGATGCCGATCACGATAAGTGCCACCCAGACTGCTGCGGCGCCCTTCCACTGGCCCATGAAGTTGATCTTGGGGTTGGACAGGAAGTTGCGGCTCAGCGCGGTGGTGAAGGTCATGTTGGCGTTGCGGCCGTTCTTGGTGATCAGGTCGAAGGCGATGCGCGTCAGGAACACTGCGGTGAAGAACGAGCATACCAGGCCGATGATCAGCGTGGTGGCGAAGCCCTTGATGGGACCCGAACCGAAGATAAGCAGGATCACGCCGGTGATGACCGATGTGAGGTTACCGTCAAAGATAGCCGAGAATGCGTTGGAGTAACCCTCGGAGATGGCCTGACGCAGCTTCTTGCCGGTCTTGAGCTCCTCCTTGGTGCGCTCGAAGATAAGCACGTTGGCGTCGACCGCCATACCGAGTGCCAGCACGATACCGGCGATACCGGACAGCGTCAGCACGGCCTGCAGCGAGGCGAGGATACCCATTGTGAAGTAGAGGTTCAGCATCAGTCCGACGTTGGCCACCAGACCGGGGATCCAGCCGTAGTATGCCACCATCAGCACCATCAGCAGCAGGATTGCCACGATGAACGAGATGAAGCCCATCTGGATGGCTTCGGCTCCGAGGCTCGGGCCGATCACGTTGTTGGACACGACGTTGACCTTGGCCGACATCTTGCCGCTCTTCAGCACGTTGCTGAGGTCGTTGGCCTCCTCGGGGGTGAAGTTGCCGGTGATCTGCGACGAGCCGCCGGTGATCTCGCTGTTGACGTTGGGGAAGGAGTATACATGCTCGTCAAGCACGATGGCGATGCTGCGGCCCAGGTTGTTGCGGGTGATTGTGGCCCAGTCCTTGGCGCCGCGGTCGTTCATCTTCATGTTGACCATGTTGCCCTGCATGTTGTCGTATTCGGAGCTTGCCGAAGTGATGGCGTCGCCCTCCAGCACTGCGTCGCCCTTGAGGGCCACCAGCTCCCAGTAGGCGTCGGTCATGTCGGAGCCGTCGGCCTTCTTGATCACGTTACCCTTGGCGTCGGTGCGGGGGAACTCGGCGGGCTTGACGCTCCACATCAGGGTCAGGTCGGCGGGCAGCGTCTTCTTGGCCGTCTCGGTGTTCATCAGCGAGTCGACCAGCATGCGGTTGGCCGGGGTGACCATGCCGACAACGGGGCTGCCGCTGCGCTGTACGCCGCCGAGCAGCGCGTACAGGTTCTGGCTCTGGACGGTGTCGTTGGCCAGAAGCTGTGCCAGGCGGCCCAGCTCGTTCTGTATCTCGTTATAGTTGTAGACCTCGTAGAACTCCAGGTTGGCGCTGGACTTCAGCAGCTCGGTGACGCGCTCCGGCTCCTTGACGCCGGGAAGCTCGAGAAGCACCTGGCCGTTCTTGTCCTGCAGCTTCTGGATGTTGGGCGATACGACGCCGAACTGGTCGATACGTGTGCGGAAGATGTTGAAGGCGGCGTCCACCTGCGAGTCGACCTGCTTCTGCAGGGCCTCGGTCACCTCCTCGTTGGAGGCGCCGCTCTTGAGCTGGCCCAGGAACTCGCCTTCGCGTACAAAGAGTCCCGACATTGCGCCCGGCTGGATGTTGGCTGCCACGCGCGAGATGAAGTCCTTCTCGTTGCTTCTGGCGCCGGCTGCCTCCGCCTTGCGGATCGCGTCGTCTATCTGTTTGAGCTGTGCGTCGCCCGATGCGTACTGACGCAACAGGTCAGGTACCGATATCTCAAGGACCACGTTCATACCGCCCTTGAGGTCAAGGCCCATTCCCACTTCCATCTGGCGTACCTGGCTGTAGGTGTAGCCTAAGTAAACCTTTTCCTTGTCGATGGAGTCGTTAAATTGTTTCAGGCTTTGCTTGTAGGCATCGCTCGTCTCATCGGTGGTCTTCGACATGCGGACTGCGTATTCCTTCGCTTTTTTCTCGTAATTGCTCGTCACAATCGAGAAGCTGAGATAAAATCCGCATATCAAAACCAACAGAATAGCAATGGTGCTTATAAACCCTTTGTTCTGCATTGTTTGATTGTTATTTTGTATTTATTTAATTTACAGTTGTTTATAAATATCAACGCACGGCACGAACCTCGCGCCGGCGGGGCCGGGGCGCGAATTCCGCGTCTGTCTACTTTTTTTCAGCTTGCAAATATACCTCTAATTTTTGAGATTTTGGCAATATTTGGTTGAAAATTGACAAATTCCGTTTATTTTCTGCTACTTTTTATGTATTTTTGGCGTTCGAAAAGGATAAAAGGATGAAAATACGAGCAAGTCATATAATATTGGGTGCGTTATGCGGTCTGTTCTGGGCGGGCTGCGCCAATGTGGGCAATCCGTCGGGCGGGCCGCGCGACGAGGACCCGCCGTATCTGGTGCGTGCCAATCCGGCACCGGGGTCGCGCGACGTGACCCGCACCGAAATGACGCTGACCTTCAACGAGCTGGTCAACGTCAAGGACGCCTTCTCCAAGGTGGTGGTGTCGCCTGCCGGCCGTCCGCCCCGCGTGCAGAGCCAGGGGCGCAATGTGACAATACGCTTCGACTCGCTGCAGCCCAACATGACGTACACGGTGGATTTCGCCGACGCCATCGAGGACAATAACGAGAACAACAAGCTGCAGGGATTCTCCTACACGTTCTCCACCGGCCCGGACCTGGACTCGCTGCGCATTGCGGGCCGTGTGTTCGGCGCCCGCGACCTGGAGCCGCGCCCCGGCATCCTGGTGGGTGTGCATCCCAATTATCCCGACTCGGTGATGAAGAACGACTCCGTGTTCATGAAGACGCCGCTGCTGCGAGTGGCCAAGGCCGACGACTCCGGACGCTTCATAATCCGGGGCCTGGCGCCGGGCGACTACCGCGTGTTCGCCATCATGGACACCGACGGCGACTTCATGTTCAGCAGCGACCGCGAGGAGGTGGGTTTCTACGACGTGGCCGTCACGCCCGCCACAGAACAGGTGGAGGCCGTGGATACATTATATAATGAACTGGGTCAGGTGGATACCGTAAAGCAGCGGATGCGCACGCGCTATCTGCCCAACGACGTGCTGATCCGCACGTTCGTGTCCGACCGCATCGTGCAGTTCCCCTCCAAGTACGAGCGCAACGATTCCAACAAACTGTTCCTGAAGATGAACGCGCCGGCCACGCGCTATCCCGACATGCGCATCCTGGACTATGACGGCCCGATGCCCGTGATGGAAAGCCGCGAGGAACGTGACTCCATCACCTTCTGGCTCAACCCGGATCTGGCAAGCCGCGACTCCATCTTCATGGCCGTGTCCTACCGCCGCATCGAGCGCGGCAAGGAGCCGCAGGACGTGACCGACACGCTGAAGTTCATCAAGAAGAAACTGCCGAAGCCCAAGAAAAAGAAAAAGGAGAAGATCTCGCCGGCCGACTCGCTGGCGCGCATCACCACTACCTTCAAGTCGTTGGGCGAAAACAAACAGGCCGTCTACGAGCCGCTGGTGATAGAATCGGCCACGCCGCTGGCCCGGCTTGACACGGCGATGATACATCTGCTGGTCCGGAAGGATACGGTATGGGAGCCGTTGACCAAGGGTGTCAGGATAACTGCCGCCGATACCCTGGCGCCACGCAGCCTGACCATAGACTATCCCTGGGATTACGGCGCGAAATATAAGCTGGAGGTAGACTCGGTGGCCGGCACCGATATATACGGCAAGACGACATTGCCGTTCAATACCGAGTTCTCGACACTCACGCCCGGCGACTACTGCACCCTGGCGTTCAATATGACGGGTCTCGACCCGGGTATACCGGTCTTTGTGGAGCTGCTTGACGCCTCCGACAAACCGATACGCCTGGCCAACGTGGAGAACGGCAGGGCTTTCTTCCCCTTCCTGGCGCCGGGCAAGTATTACGCCCGTGTGGTGGAGGACTATAACGGCAACGGCCAGTTCGACACCGGCGACTATGAGGACGGCCTGCAGCCCGACCTGGTATATTACTATCCCAAGGTGGTGAACATCAAGAAGAACTGGGACAAGGAGGAGACCTGGGATGTGTTCGGTACGCCGATAGATGCCCAGAAGCCCAAGGCCGTGCTGAAGAACAAGCCCAAGACGCCCAAGAAGAGCGGCGGCAAGAAGAAAGGCCAGCAATACGGCCAGAACGAGGACGAGGAGGATGAAGACTACTTCGACCCGACCGCCAACCCGTTCGAGGAAAACGGCGGCCGCCGCGGCGGTGGCCGGTTCAAACAGAACTCCGGCAATTTCGGAACCCGGTTCTGATGACAACCGGAGGGGCGGTGCCCTCACCGCCCGGAGGTCGACGACGTGGGCGTCGTCGCTCCAGTCTGTTAACAAATATTAATAACGGTATGCAAAGAAGTGGCAGTGCGAGGCTGTACCTTTGCTACCGTTATGAAGAAACTCGGCTCGACATCGGATTTTACTGAAGCGCGCGACAAGGAACTGTTGCGTGCTGTCCGTCGTCTGGTGATGGATCCGCGCTGCAAGTCTATGACCGAAGTGTACGCGCAGGCAGTGACGGAGCCTTGCAGCCGTTTCTGGGTGAGCGAGCGGCGCGCCGCCGAGGTAATCTCTAAAATGCTTCGTGGCGTGGACCCGGACTGGAAATCGGTCCCGCTGCGGCGCAAGATGTATCAGGAACTGTGCCGTCGTGTCATAGCGTGGCGCGAGGAGAATCCCGGACATCCGCTCAGCGACGCCGTGTTCGCGGCGGTAAATTCGCAGGCGCCCGAATTCTATCTTACACCGGAAAGCGCCATGGTCATCGTGTCGCGCATCATGAAGCGTAACGCCGAACGGCGCCGCGCCGCCGGGCAGGAAATCAACAATCACTAACCGTATATCACTATGAATGAAATCATCAGAAAGATGGTGAAGGAGAACGCGCGTCGGAGGATGCGCGTGTCTCGTATCTACGCCGAGCCGAGGCTGGAGGGAGCCGATGACGAGGAACGTGCCGCCGCCGACTTCGCCTACTGGGCGGCGACGCGGGGCCGCATCAAGAACAAGCATGGCGGCGACGACATACCGTTCCGCCTGAACTATGCCCAGCAGCGGCTGGTGCAGGTGCTGGAGAAGATGCGCAAGGGTGGGCGCCCGATACGCCTTATCCTGTTGAAAGCCAGGCAATGGGGCGGAAGCACCTGCGTGCAGCTGTACATGTCGTGGCTGCAGTTGATGCGCTGCAAGGGACTCAATTCGCTCATCATCGCCCATCAGTCGGCGTGCACGGACGAAATCAAGGATATGTTCGACCGTCTGGTCAAGGGCCTTACCGACGAGGCCGGCGAGCACCGCCAGGAACTGCACATCAGCAACGTGGGCCGCAGTCGCAGCATCTTCCGCATAGACGAGCGCAACGCCAAGATCAAGGTGGGTACCGCCGAGCGTCCCGACTCATGCCGCGGCGGCGACTACAGCCTGGTGCATTGCTCGGAGGTGGGCGTATGGAAGTCCACGCTGGGCAAGACGCCGGAGCAGATACTCCGCTCAGCCTGTTCGGGCGTGCTGTACGAACCTATGACAATGATAGTATATGAATCCACGGCCAACGGCACCGGCAATTTCTTCCACCGCGAATACGAGGCGGCGCGGCGGGGAGAGTCGCAGTTCGAGTGCCTGTTCGTGCCGTGGTTCCACATCGCGCAGTATATGTTGCCGCTGCGTAAACCGGGAGAGTTCGCTCAGTGGCTTTACGACAACCGCCACGCCGAGACCTCGACGAGCGACCGTCGGCAGCCCGGTGCCTATCTGTGGTGGCTGTGGGAGCAGGGTGCCACGCTGGAGGGTATCAACTGGTATGTGGCCGAACGATCCAAATACGGCGACCACGCGCTGATGGCCGCCGAATATCCCAGCGACGACGTGGAGGCCTTCGTGCATTCCGGCGCCCGTGTATTCGATAAATACAAGGTGGAGGCGTTGCGGCCCGGCACATTACTGAAGCCGGAACTCGGCGACATAGACATACCGGCCGAAAACGGTGTGCCGTTCGATTACGGCCACAAGAGCGCCGACCAACTGCACGATGCCCTGGAGCGCGTGCGTTTCATGCCGCTGTCAGGTGGCGAGTGGAGTATATGGCGTCAGCCTGAGCGTGGCGCGTACGACCGGCGTTATGTGGTGGCGGTGGACGTGGGAGGTCGCAGCCTGAAGGCAGACTGGAGCGTGATCGTGGTGCTGGACCGCCTGCCCATGACGCGCGGCGAGGGCCCGGAGGTAGTGGCCCAGTGGCGCGGGCACATAGACTTCGACCTGTTGGGGTGGAAGGCGGCGATGGCTGCGGCATATTACGACAACGCCCTGTTAGTGATAGAAAGCAACACGCTGGAGACCCGGGACCCCGACCGCAGCGTGGACGGCGACCAGTCATGCTACCTGCTGAACTGGCTGCGCGACATCTACGACAATCTGTATGCCCGCCGTCCCAGCCCCGAGGCCGTGGCCCAGGGAGCGCCCGCACGCTACGGATTCCACACCAACGCCGCCACCAAGCCGATGGTGATAGCCACATTGGTGAAAGTGATAAGGGAAGGTCTGTATGTGGAGCGTGACGGGATGTGTCTGGACGAATATCTGACCTACGAGCGGAGGCAGAACGGCAGCTTCGGCGCGATAGCCGGCGCACACGACGACCTGCTGATGACCAGGGCCATAGCCCTGCACGTGGCCTTTCACGAAATGGACCCGTGCGAAACCTATGTATGCGGCGCCCCGAGCTTTGCCCGGCGTCACCGACGTAAGGCCGTAGGCTACGCCTCATGGTAAAAAAATAAAAAATCATCAAAAAAATTTGGAGATTCGGGAAAATGGTTGTAACTTTGCACTCGCTTTCGGAAAGGTATTTGAAGCATCCCCCACATGTCCGGCCACAGCGTGCCGCGTGTCGCTTCCTGATACTGGTCATGGAGGACCGATTTTCCGAAACCTACAACGGGGTGTAGCTCAGTAGGTTTAGAGTACGCGTCTGGGGGGCGTGAGGTCGCAAGTTCGAATCTTGTCACCCCGACTGAGAGAAGAAGTCCGCATGTCACTGACATGCGGACTTTTCTTTTGTTCTGAGTGGCGAGGTTGGCATTCTGAAGGGCGAGACTTGCATTTCGCTGAAGCTCAAAGCAAAAACAAAAGAAAGCGGCAACGAAAGGAAGCGGCAACGAAAGGAAGCGGCAACGAAAGGGAAGCGGACACGAAAGGAAGCGGACACGAAAGGAAGCGGCAACAAAAGGGAAGCGGACACGAAAGGAAGCGGATACAAAAGGAAGCGGCAACGAAAGGAAGCGGCAACGAAAGGAAGCGGCAACAAAAGGGAAGCGGACACGAAAGGAAGCGGATACAAAAGGAAGCGGATACAAAAGGAAGCGGAAAGCGCAAGAGCGGAAACAAAAGAGGGCGCGTCGGGATTCTGACGCGCCCTCTTGGGATGTAGGGGTTATTTCAGTTGGGGGTATTGGTTATTTCACCATCACTTTCTTGCCGGCGGTGATGTAGATGCCGGCGGGGAGGCCTTGGAGCGTGTCGGAAACCTTCACGCCCTGCAGGTTGTAGACGGGAGCGGACACGTTGCCTTCGGCATCGATGTTGCCGATGCCTATGGTACTCTTTTTCGAGATCACGACGTCGGTCTGAGGTTCGGTCACGTTGAAGCGGTAGTTGCCGGTGTCGACAAGGGGAGTGAGGGCCTGGTCGTTGACCTTGACGTCAAATGCCTGCGTGGCTTTATTGATGTCAATCTGCGTGCCGGCGAAGCAGTTCAGGGGCTGGGTGAGATCGGTCACGTCGCGGATCACGTCGCGCATCACCTGCGGGTCCACATCATCTTCTACCGTGAAATTAACCGTGCAGTTCACGGGCTCGGCGGCGTAGAATATCTTTACGATGTCGAGGTTTTCCAGGTTAAGTTGATAGTTGTTGCTGCCTTCGTACATGGGAGACTGCAGCTCATCGTTGATATATACTTTTCCTACAACCGTATTCTCAGTGTACCATGTGAGCAGGAAGGGAACATAACCGCTGTAGAATTTCAATTCATTGTAGCCTGACTTGATGGACTCGCCGAGATCTTCGTGGGTATTGGTCTGTAATGAGAAGTAATTGACAATCTTCGAGCGGTCGTCGATCCATACCTGGGCGGTCTTGTCCATGACGATGGCCTTGGTGACGATGTCGATCACCATGCCTTCGGTTATGGTCAGGTAATTGCCGGAATAGTCTGAGCCGTCAACCTTGACGCTTTCGATATAGCATCCGTTGGCTACTTCCCAGGAAATCATGGCGTTGTTTTCGGGCATCTGTATGGCATTGGAGGTGCCGGTGAGTGTCATCACGTCATTCTGGTAGCTATAACCTCGGTAAACGGTGATCTGATTGGGGTCGGAAACGTTCAGCGTGGCGTTCACAGTGCCGTAAGGATGGGCTTCGATGTATATCTGAGTGTCGCCGGTCACGCAGCTGATGGTATAGTCATATCCGCCTGTCCAGGATATAGTTTCGTCGTTGATTTTGAAACCTGTGATGTTGTAGAGGGAATTGGGTTTGAGGACCAGCGACTGACCGGCCTTCATGGAGAGGGATGTGCCGTTGAAGTCGGTCACGGTCTGACCTTCGACGGCCACGCTGGACAGGGCGCCGAGTCCTTCGTCGCTGTATGTGAAGGTTACGTTGACGGGCACGGCGGGTATCTTGGCTGTGATGTCAATGACGCAACCCTGCGTGAGAGGAACGTTGAATGAACCTCCATCCGACGGGACGTCCACGCCGTCGAGCGTTACCTTGTACAGGGGCTTCTGATAGTTTGTCGACGAGAGCGTAAGGGTGGTCTCGGTTGTGGGATCAAACTTCAGGGTGTTGGACCCCTCCGTGAATGACACCGGCGAGTTTGTGCCGGAGAGTGTCGCGTCCACCAGCGAGGGATCGTCTACCTTGACTGTACATGAGGCTGTACGGGTTTCGTCGAGGTTCTTGACGGAAATGGTGTAGACCTGGCCTTCGTCGGACGAATAGATGCTTTTATACCACATGCCGCCATATATGGACTCCGGCGTGCCTGACGAGTTGGTTACGCCGGTGATGATGTATGGAGATACGCCTGAGAATGTGGCGTACGTATATTCGTCCAGGTTAAAACTGTTGTTACCGGCCTGAAGCGTTGTTACGGTTCCGTTTATGTCCATCAGGACGGCATCGGCGTCACTGACCCTGAACGTGACGTTGATGGCGTTTGCAGTGAGCGACCCGGCAAGGAGCAGTCCCAAGGCTGCGAGTTTGTTGAAATGTATCATAAGCTGTTGTTTGAATGAGAGTTTGTCCCCGGGACCGATGGCCGGCCCCGGGGACGATGAAAGATATTATTTCACAAGAATCTTGCGGCCGCCGGCCACATACAGGCCGGGAGCGAGATCCGGAGTGACTTCGCTGAGTCTGCCTTTGGCCACGAGGATGCCGTCGATGGTGTAGACTTCCACGGCCTTGTCGGCGTCCGCCTCGATGCCGGCCACGCCGCTGAGGCGCACGTCGATCAGGCTGGTGATGAGCGACAGGTTCGGGAACGAGTCGTTGGCCATCATGCATATCACTTGGTCTTCGGGTTGCTTCAGGAACGTGGTGACTCCGCCTTCAATCTCATAGTCGGTGCCTTCCGTGAGCAGGTTGCCTGTGATCTGTCCGGTTTCGGCGTCATATTCGGGTACGCCGGCATACCAGGTGTAGGAGGTGGCGATGTCGTCTATCACGGCCTGCGACGAGAGGTCGACCTTGCCGTCGATGCACTGCACGTCCATCGGCGCCTGGTTGCCGTAATAGTACACGTCGAGTCGTGGGAAGTCGGCCTGCAGGGGGAGTGTGGCGAATGTGAAGCGGTTGTTTACCAGCGACAGTGCGTTCAGGGTGTTCTGTACGGGTCTGATGTCGATGTGGTCAAGGTTGTTGGTGTGCAGCACTAACTGTTCCAGCATGGGCGCGTTGGTAAAGGTCACTTCGTCTATCATGTTGCACTCGGCCAGGACGCTATATGCGTTGCTGCTGTCGATGTCCAGTTTCGTGAGCTTGTTGTCGGACAATACCACATAGCCGGTGTTGGGAATCTCCTTGAAATCGAACGATTCGAGCAGGTTGCCCGACATGTCGAGCATCGCGAGGTTGGGATAATCCTTGCCGTAGGGGTATGAGGTGAAATTGTTGTCCGACAGGTTCAGCTCGCCGAGTCCGGGGCATACGGGGAGTTTCAGTCTGGACTGGTCCAGGCCGGCGGCGCCGAGGTTGATGGAGTATGCTCCGGTGAGCGGGGTGAGGTCCACGTCGTCGAGAATCAGATTATAGATGGAGAACACGTTGATGCTCTTCACGGTCTTCTCGTCCAAGGCGTAGATCTTGACCTGCGCGTCGGGCATAATGCTCTCTATGGGATACTCGATGTATGTGGTTCCGACGTTGTAGCCGACCAGCTCGGAGCCGTCGCCCTTCCAGTCGATGTACACATGGGTGGGTTCGGTGGCGGCGAATATGATGCTGGGCTGCTTTTCGGTGAATTTAACGGTCTTGAACGACGCCACGAGCTGTGTGGGACGTCCGGTGACGGTGGTGACGGTGGTGCGCAGCGCATTGTCGGCGGTCATGGCCGGGAATGAGGCGTTGGTCAGCTCGCAGTAAACCTGTCCGAGGTCATCACGCAGGAAGGAGGTGAGACCGTCCTTCTCGGTGTAGTCGGTGCCCTTCACCAAGACGGTGCCGTCGGCTTTCTTCCATGTGAACAGGGTGGGATTGCCGCCTGCGGTCACGGCGTATGCCGAAAGGTTTACGATCGGAGCCTCCAGAGCTATCTCGATAGGCTGCTGGGGCGCGTAGACATACGTTGCGCCCATGTCGGAAGGCAGCGGCAGAGTGCCGTACCTCAGGACGTTGCCCGACACGTCGAGATAATCCGGTACGTGCGTGGGGCACGGAGTGAACTTGGCGAGATTGTTGTCGCTCAGGTCGATGCGGGCGGCAGCCGTCATATAGCTCAGGTTGACGTCGGTCAGGTTATTGCCCGAGAGATCGAGTTGCTGCAGGTTGTCATAATCATTGAGGAAGATTTCCGTAAGCAGGTTGTCGGAGAGGTCGAGCACTTCGGTTGCACGGGTGGCTATGCTGTGGAATGTCGCGATCTTGTTGCGTGCCGCGCGGATGTCGGTCAGCACGTTCTTCTCATAGTCGCCGTGTATGCCCTGCAGGTCGAGCGTGGTGAGGTTGTTGCCGGTCAGGTCCAGACGTTTCAGACAACGGTTGTAGCGCAGGTCCACATCGTAAAGGCCGCAGTCGGTCAGCGTGAGCTCGGTCAGCTCGGTGGCTGCGGAGAGGTCGACAGCCGCCAGGGGCATGCCGTTGATGTAAAGTGCGGACAGGACATCATTCTCGGGTATGTATATCGACACCTGGCCTGTGGGAAGGCCTGTCACAGCGGGTGTGGCCGAAGTTCCGGAGGCTGTGGTGGCTCTGTATTCCTTCAGCACGCCGTCGCCGAAATCGACGAAGAAGGTCTTGGGCGATTCCGGAGCGGCGCCCTGCATGCCCACGCCGAACGAAACGTTGCCTGAGCCTGAGGATGTGAACGACAGTATGCGCGAGGGCTTGCCGAAGTCATCGGCCGTCTTGACCATGAAGGGAGTGGTCTTGAGGTTGTATTCGTCCAGCAGGCTGTTGGCGAATTCCACATATACCGAGTCGGTCAGGGCCTTGGGGAAAGTGACCTTGCCGTCGGCGTAGGAGTAAAGAGACTCGTCAAGGACTTCGTCTTCGCCGCCGTAGTTCATCTTCCATACGCGGGCAATGGTCTGCGTATTGGGTCGCAGCACGCGCGCGGCCAGGTCGATGGTGGTGCCTTCCTTGATTGACTTGGCCACCGGCAGAGCGTTCTGACGGTAGAAGTATTCTACCCAGTTCACGTCGGGATAGGGCAGCGTGGCGAAGTCCATGTCGTTGTCCATCACGTTGACCGAGAAAAGATTCAGATTCTGGGACAGGTCCAGTGACTTCAGGCCGTTGCGCTTGGTGATGAGGCTCTGCAGCTTCTTATTGGCCGAGAGGTCGAGGGTGCCCAGATAGTTGCCGCTCACGTTAAGGCGCGTCAGCTCCGGATTTTTCGACAGGTCCACGCTCTTGAGGCGGTAGCCCGTGTTGACGAACCCCGACTCGTGGCTGGCGTAGAAGCTTGTGAGCTTCGGGTTCCCTGAGATGTCGATGGAGGTGATGCGTGATTCCGAGATATTGAGGGTCTGGAGCAGGGGGTTCTTCGACACGTCGAGTGATGCGCAGGGCGTGAGTTCCACCGACAGCGACTGCAGGAGGGGGCAGCCGGTGGGGTCCACGTTGCGCAGGTCCGTGTTGTGATAGCCGTCGAACACCACCAGCGACGGGTAGTCGCTCAGGTTGAAGCTCTGGTCCAGATGGTCCACGATGTCAATTTCCAGAATCTGAAGGTCGGGCTTCGGAGCGCCGATTTTAAGCGGAGTCTCCGCTGTGAACGGATTGTCGCTCAGGTATATGGCCCGAAGCTTGGTGTAAGGGGTCAGGTCGAGTTGCTGCAGGGCGTTGTGCTGGAGCTGCAGGATGTCGAGGTTGGTGACTGCCGGCATGTCGACGGATGTGACGTACAGGCCCTCGGCCACGATCACGTCGATGTTGGCCGGGTCGCCGTAGATCCTGACCTCGCCCGATTCGGGCACCTTGATCTGTGTCCATGTGCCGTAGAAATTGCCTGACGAGGCATCGAAAGTGGCCGGCACGACCGTGAGAGTGCGTTCGCCCGACGCGTCCACCACCGTGTAGTCTGCGGTGTTGATTGTTCCGAGCAGGATAGAACAGAGGTTTGATTCTCCGATTTCGGCGTAGGCCGTAGATTGGAACGTGATGGCCGGCTCGCCGGTCGGCGCCGCCCATGAGGCCAGTGCCGTGAGGAATGCCGCTGCCATTGTAAGGTACCTTTTTACCATACGCATTGCTTTAATCTGAAATTATGTTGATGATGAATTTAGGTTGTCGAGAGTATTCATCGGGATGTACTGATATGTCTGTAAGTGCTGAATGGGTCGCTGTAATCCTGTATAAATCGGCGCTATATGGGAAGCGTTACCGGTTAATGTTCGAGCAGCAAAATTACAAAAATATTCATAAAAGATACATAAACACCTTTAGCATTAACAAATATTAACACATAGAGGAGGGGTAAAGCGTAAGAATCCCGCTGAAGCGGGGTGCTGGGTTTTTGCAGAAGCGGGGTGCTGGGTTTTTGCAGAAGCGGGGTGCTGGGTTTTCGCTGAAGCTCAAAGCCGAAACAAAAGGAGCGCTGCGGATACGCGCAGCGGGCACTCGGCCTTCAGTCCCTTCAGGCGGGCGGAGCCGGGCGGCGGGTTCAGGGGGCGGTGACAGGCGGTTTTGTAAAAGCGGCGAGCTTCAGCGCGGCTGCGGGGTCTA
>DESI01000013.1:14757-37665 GCA_002361235.1 Porphyromonadaceae bacterium UBA3318
GGCTGCGGGGTCTATGCTTCAGCGTGGCTGGAAAGCGGCGGCGGCAGCTATTTCGGAGGCCAGGACGTTCATGTCGAGGCAGGTCTGGCGCGAGAGTGGGCCGGGCCGGCCTACAGAAATGATGAGCAGGCGCCCCGTCTCGCAAAGCCCGAAGTCATGGCCGGCGGGCTTGTAACGCTCGCCCATCGGCTCGTTGGTGATCAGTATTAACCGGCCGTCGGCCTCCTCCGCATCCCTGCGGATTTCCTTTTCGGCCGGCGAGATGAACGGCGAGACAAGCACCCCGCCGTTGGCCGCTGTGTATAGCCATTCCTGCCGGTGACGTTGCCGCACGTCGGGTGTGTCGGCGCGATGCACCACCACCTGCTGCCTGAACGGGCAGTCAAGCAGCTGGATGTTGCCGTAGGCCTGGTAGTGTCTGTCGCCGATTCTCAGCGCGTTGACGCGCCGGAAGAATTCGGGGTGCGCGCGCCGCACGGCAAGCCGCCGCGCGTTGTCGCGCAGGTAATGATACAGCGTGTCGAGCGACCGGTCGGTCTTGAGTATCTGGTCGTTGAAGCCTCTGGCGAAGACGCCTTTCAGTCCTGCGGCTTTGTTTACCTCTACCTTGAAGGCGGCGATGTAGCGGCCGAGTATTTCCTCGGTTTTCTCTTGCACGAACAGAAGTATGTGCAGGTGGTCGGGCATGATGGCGTACTGAAGCACACGGATCTTAGGCTGAATCTGCGGGAATCTGCGCAGCCCCTCCTTGATGGCCGCGCCGACGGGCGAGGCTACGACGCAAGGGCTCCCCTTGTGGCCGTGCGGAATCCGGTAGTCGCCGGCGAGCGAGCCGAAGTCCGGCACCAGCGGCGCCTTGTTGAGCGTCAGCATATAGATGCACCGCTCGGTGTAGTCGTGCCATGGCGCCCGCAGCAGCCCGTTAGTGCTCATTGAATTTGCATTTAAGTAGGAGTTTCTATTTTCGCTAAAGCTCAAAGCCGAAACAAAAGGGGCGCTGCGGATACGCGCGGCAGGCGGGTTTAGAGCCTGACGTGCGGCAGGCGGTTTTAGAGCCAGGCGTGCGGAAGGCGGTTTTGTTTCGGTTTCAAGCTTTAGCGCCGAAAGTTCAGGCCAGGACGGGGGTCAGGAGCTTGGTGATGAGGTAGCCGCCGAAAAGGAGCCAGACGTAGAGGATGGTGGCGAGTACGAAGGGCTTGGCTCCGGCTTGCTTGAATTTGTCGAAGCTGGTCTCGGCGCCGAGGGCGGCCATGGCCATGGTGAGCAGGAAGGTGTCGAAGTCGTTGATCCAGCCTACCACCGGGGCGGGCAACAGGTCAAGCGAGTTGAAGCCGATCACCAGCAGGAAACCGAAGGCGAACCAGGGCACCTGCACCTTGCCTTTGCCGGCCTTGGCTGTGCCGTCGGTATTGTCGTTTTCCCCGTCGGTTATGGTCTTGAGGCGCTTGCGTGCGGATGCGGCGGCCCACCAGCCGAGTATCAGCAGCACCGGCACGAGCAGCATGACGCGTATCATCTTGGTGATGATGGCCACGTTGGCTATCTCGTCGCCCATGGCGTTGCCGGCGCCTACGGCGTGTGCCACCTCATGCAGCGTCGCGCCGGAGAATATGCCCATCTCGTCGGGCGTGAGGTCGATGATGCCGGCACGGTAGCCGATGGGATATAGGAACATGGAGACGGTGCCGAATATCACTACCGTGGCTACGGCTACGGCGGTCTTGTAGGGCTGGGTCTTGATGGTGGCTTCGGCTCCCAAGACGGCGGCCGCGCCGCAGATGCCGGAGCCGATGGAGGTGAGCAGCGCGATGTCGCTGTCCATCTTCAGCCATTTGCCCGCCATGACGCCGCCTAAGATGGTGACGGTCACGATGATGCAGTCTATAACGATGCCGGGCAGTCCTACGGCCACCACATCCTGGAAGGTGAGGCGGAAGCCGTAGAGGATGATGCCTAACCGCAGAATGCTTTTGGAACAGAATTTAATACCCGGCGCCCATGTGGCGGGCAGATGGTTGCGCAGTGAGTTGGCGTAGGCCATACCCAACACGATGCCGATGATGAGGGGAGAGATGCTGAGGGCTTTCAGTACCTGCCATTCGCCGATGAAACAGGACGCGCAGGCGAATAGCGCCATAAACAATATGCCGTGATAGCGGCCGGCTTTCTGTTCTTGCATAGTTTTTTTGCTAAATTAAGGAGTATATATGGATTAAAAAAGTTAAGATAATAACGGAGCTTTTAGAGAGCTTGGTATTATCTTAACTTTTTTTACACTATGATTTCAGCGGGCCGAAGTCACTTGCAGGTTATCTTGATCATGTCGGCGGCCTTGTCGACAAGTCGGACGGCTTTGCCGACTGTGTCGCCGGTGGCGAGCATGACGCCCATGCGGCGGTGTCCGTGCACTTCGGGCTTGCCGAAGATGCGCATGTCGGTGCCAGGCAACGCCAGCGCCTCGTCCATTCCGGAGAATACCACTTCGCTGGAATCGCCCCAGGCCAGCAGCGCGCGCGAGGCCGACGGGCCGTAGAACTTGATTTCGGGAATCGGGAGTCCGAGCAGGGCGCGTACATGCAGCGCGAACTCGGAGAGATGCTGCGATATCATCGTCACCATACCCGTGTCGTGCGGGCGGGGCGAAACCTCGGAGAAGATTACATCGTCGCCCTTTATGAACAGCTCGACGCCGAAGATGCCGTAGCCGCCGAGTGCCTCGGTGATCTTGCCGGCGATCTCTCGGGCCTTGACTATTGCGGTGTCGCTCATGGGCTGGGGCTGCCAGCTGCGGCGGTAGTCGCCCTGCTCCTGATAGTGGCCGATGGGCTCGCAGAACGATGTGCCGCCTACGTGGCGCACGGTCAGAAGCGTTATCTCGTAATCGAAGTCGACGAAGCCTTCCACGATGACGGCACCGGCGCCCGAGCGCCCTTCCTGCTGCGACATCTCCCAGGCGGTGTGTATCTGGTCGGGAGTCTTTACGAGGCTCTGGCCGTGGCCGCTGCTGGACATCACGGGCTTCACCACGCAGGGGAGTCCGATGCGCTGCACGGCCGCGTTGAATTCCTCCTCGGTCTCGGCGAATTCGTAGGGCGAGGTGGGGAGCCGGAGCTCCTCGGCGGCGAGCTTGCGTATCTCGCGGCGGTTCATGGTTATGAATGTGGCGCGGGCGGTGGGCACCACGTTCCATCCCTCCTTCTCCAGCGCCACCAGTGTGGGCGTGGCTATCGCCTCGATTTCGGGAATGATATAGTCGGGTTTTTCTTCCTCCACCACCTTGCGGAGCGTGTCGCCGTCCAGCATGGAGAACACATGCGCCTTGTCGGCCACATGCATTGCCGGAGCGTCGGCATATTTGTCACAGGCCACTACGGTCAGACCGTAACGCTGAAGTTCGATCACTACCTCTTTGCCAAGTTCGCCGCTGCCTAACAGCAACGCCTTGCGTCCGGAAGGTGTTCCGGGAGTTCCAATTTCCATCATCGCGTCTAATGTTCAAGTATGAATCAATGCGCAAAATTAATGAAAAATCGGCATATTGGCAACAGTGGCGTCCGTATCCTATTCGCGTATCATTTCCATCCGGCCTATGTCCAGACTGGCCGAGATCAGGAGGGGGATGCGCGACGAGCGTTCCACCTGACAAGTTACGGGATAGCCGGAACGTACGCCCCGGTAGGTGTACTCAAAGCGGACCTTGTATGAAGGAGAGTCTTGATATTGGTCGGGCCCCAGATATGTGATCATGGCGTGCTGCATTCCGGTGCGCGGCATATTGACGGACATCAGCAGTGTCTGGCCCGGTTGCAGGGCCGTGAAATCCATATATCTGAACAGATAGAATATTCCGAGCATGTCGCAGCTGATGCCCACGGCCTCCATGGTCCTGGGGGAGGCGCTTAGCGTACCTTGTCCGCTGATGGTGCGGTAGTTGGCGGGGTCGCCGGGATTGTACGCAGGGCTGCTGAGCAGCGACACGACGGGTTTGGAGTACCGGCCCGCGCGGTACAGCACGTTCTGGCGCGCATACAGCGGCCCGCGTCCCGGCATGGTGATGACTTTCAGCGTGTCGGACACGGTGTATTGCCGGCCGCCCCACGATATGCTGTGACCGTCCAGGGACGCCGTCAGACTGTTGCCCGTGGCTTCGAGCCTGACCGTGCCGTAGGCCGCCGTGGTGTTGATCAGACCCCAGTGGTAGTTCACTTTATATTTAATGGCCACAGGGGGTATGCAGGCATCCTGACCGGGTGCCCGGAACACTGGCTGTGCCGCTTCGGCCGACAGCGCAATGACCGTCGTGAATGCGGCGAATAGTAATTTCTTCTTCATAACCGTTAGCCTATATTAATATTGAACATTGAAGGCGGCTGATTTGTTTGTGTGCCGTTCATCACCGGACAGGATTCTCAAATTCCGGGATTTTTAACTGATAAAGTGTTAATGGCGGTCCGGATTGGGAATTTTTAGCATTTTTTTGTAATTTTGCACTTAATTAAAATATCACTGATTTTTAGGACTTGCGGTTCCTTAAGACTGCCGTGAAGATTAAGGTGCGTCCCTGAATCATGAAATGAACAAACAAACAACAAACAACTCATGAAACATGAAACAATTCTTATACCTGTCGGCAGCGGCGGGTCTGATGGCTGTTTCGATGGCTTCGTGTATCGACGACAAGTATGATCTCGATAACCTGGACAAGACGTCGGAGTTCAGGCTGGTGGACCTGACCTTGCCCGTCAATGTGTCGGAAGTGAAGCTGGACCAGATCATCAAGCTGGAGGAGAATTCCAGTCTGAAAGTAGTGGAAATGAACGGCAAGGAGGTCTATGCCGTGGTGCAGAGCGGCGACTTCGAGTCGCAGTCGCTGAAGATCCAGGACATCGACGCCGATATTCCGGCCATATCCCCGGCGTATGTGGATTTCAAGCTGATAAGCGTGGCCGGCACGCACAATTTCGAGCTGAATGATGTGGCGCCCCAGGCACTAAGCTTCACCGCCGACAATGTGGACGACTATATCACCGGGCTGGATGCCATATATATGGAAGATGATCCTTCCGTTCTCGTCATGGAGGTGAGTCTGGAAGGGGGCGCCACCGCGGGCACTACCTACGATCTGTCGGACGTGCAGATCAAGATGCCTCTGGGTCTGGATGTCAAGAACCCGGCCACAGGCTATGCCTATAACCCCGAGACCGGCATACTCACCATTGACCATGTGGCCTGTCCCGACGGCAAGGGCCGCATCAGCCTGACCATATCCGGCATGATGATGTCGGACGACACCAGGTTCGAGAACCATAAATTAGTCTATAACTCCACCATCGCGTTCGAACATGCCAAGCTGGCCGTGACCAGCACCAACACCGACCTGGTGCCCCAGCAGATGCGCTTCAACATCAATTCGACGCTGACTGCCCTGCACATCACCTCCTTCTCGGGCGACGTGCATTACGACCTGACCGGCGAGGGCCTGGACATCCCCTCCGTCAGCCTCGGCGACCTGCCCGACTTCCTGTCGCAGGGCGACACGAAGCTGCGTCTGGCCAATCCCCAGCTCTATGTGGGCGTCGAGAGCAACCCGGTGGCCGAATACGGTCTGAACTTCAGCACCGGAATGCGTCTTACCAAGATATACGGCCAGTCGGCCACCGGCTCGTACGAGCCTGAGCGCCGCATAGCCACCAGCACCGACAAGTACGGCGCAGGCCCGTACGACTTCGTGCTGTCGCCCACGGATCCCAAATCGTATCCCGATCAGTTCGCCAGGAACATTGAGCACATACCCTTCCCCGGCATGAGCGACGTGCTGGACGGTGCCGGTCTGCCCGACCGCGTGGAGATAGAACTGCTTACTCCCGAAATCCCGACACATCACGTCGACCACTTCAAGCTGCAGGAATACAGCGCGCTGAAGGGCCACTACGAGTTCCTGGCCCCGCTGGCGTTCAAGCCCGAAGGCACCGTGATAATATATCGCGATACCTTCGACGACTGGGGCAGCGAGGATCTGGACAAGCTGACCCTCAATGCCATAACGGTTGATGCCGACGCCCTCAGCACATTGCCCCTGGACGCCGAGCTGCACATCACGCCTCTGGCCGACGAGATCAGCGACCTGGAGGTAAGCGACGTGATACTCAAGGCTTCGCCCGACACGCAGCACATCACCCTGGGCGTGACCGGTACAATCCGCAATTTCAAGGGAATCACCATCGAGGCTGTCGTAAAACCGGCCAACGAGGATGTGATAGCTCCCGGCCAGACCATCACCCTCACCAACCTCAAGGCCAAGGTGTCGGGAAGTTATATAACCGATTTCGATGAATCGTCGGATGAATAATGTCAGACCCTAAAATTACGAAGATGAAACGCATCATAAGCATAATGACAATAGCGGCTGCGGCCGCCGTTCCGGCGATGGTCTCGGCGCAGAACACCTACTCGGGATATTTTCTGGACAACTATACCTACGGCTATGAGATGAACCCCGCCTTCGGCAACAACTCGAACTACGTGTCGATGCCGGCCCTGGGCAATCTCAACCTGTCCATGCGCGGTACGCTGCACCTCAGCAGCGTGGTGTTCAACAGGGAAATAGACGGCGTAAACAAGACCGTGCTCTTTACCAATCCTAACGTGTCCGTTGCGGATGCGATGAAGGGCATCAAGAGCAACAACCGTCTGGCCACATACGACAAGATTGAGATAATGAGCGCCGGCTTCAAGGCATGGGGCGGCTACAACACCATCAACATCTCAGCCGTGGCCAACGTCGACGCCAGCCTGCCCGGCTCCTTCTTCCGTCTGGCCAAGGAGGGCATCACCAACCGCACCTACGACATCAAGGACCTGCGCGCACACGCCGAGGCTTACGGACAGATTGCGCTGAACCATTCGCGCGACATTAAGCAGGTGCCCGGCCTGCGCGTCGGCGCCGCCATCAAGTTCATGCTCGGAGTGGGCGCCATCGACGCGCAGTTCAACCGTGCCGAGCTGGAATTAGGCACCGACAACTGGATAGCCCGCACCAATGCCGACATCTACGCCTCGGTCAAGGGACTGACGTATAAGACGAAAACCTACGAGCCCAAGCAGCCCGGTCCCGGCAACGAGCCGTACGACTATGTGTCGGGCGCTGACCTGGACGGTTTCGGACTCAGCGGCTTCGGTATGGGCTTCGACCTCGGCGCGCAGTACAAGTGGCGCGACTTCAACTTCTCGCTGGCCGTCGTGGACCTCGGCTTCATGAACTGGGGCAAGACGCAGTGGGCGTCGACCGACGGCACACGCGAGGTAGAGACCGACGCCTTCACCTTCAACTTCGACGACAAGACCGACAACTCGTTCGACAACGAGCTGGACCGCCTGACCGACAATTTCTCGAAGCTGTACAACCTGAAGGACATGGGCGAAAAGAGCGGACTGACCCGTTCGCTGCGCACCACCGTAAACGTGGGCGTTGAATATGCGTTGCCTTACTACCGCAAGCTGAAGTTCGGTCTGATGAACTCCACCTGCATCGCCGGTCCCTACACATGGACTCAGTTCCGCCTGTCGGCCAACGTTGCACCCGTCAAGGTGTTCTCAGCCACGGCCAACGTGGCCTACGGCACCTACGGCTTCGACTTCGGATGGATGCTGAACCTGCACACGCAGAAAGGCTTCAACCTGTTTGTCGGCATGGACCACACCCTCGGCAAGCTGGCCAAGCAGGGCATCCCCCTCAACTCCAACGCCAGCCTGAACTTCGGCATCAACTTCCCCTTCTGATCTGATTCCCTATAATCGATATAAGATACAGGCGGTGTGTCGCGCGACACACCGCCTGTATAGATTATGATTCAACGGCAGCACTTCCGATCAGCATTGACCGGAATGGAGGTTCTCAACTTCCACCCGATAAATATGCTCGTTGCCCCTTGCGGAGGCTAAAAACCTCCGTTCCATGCGACCGAGCACTTTTAATGAGATGGAACAGTCAGGATTCGTTATACTTTTTTGTTATATTTTCGCAAAAATCAGCTCACTTATAGAGTGTCTTTCAAAAACTTTTCTTAACTTTGCGCCTGTGGTGGTTGCCATAGACCACTTACAGACATAGTTAAGAAGCGTTTCAGCGCGTCATTGATACGAATCTGGACAATTCGCGGACATGATGACAAGCAGGAAGACGCTCTTTCTCGGTTGCATATATTAGAATGGCGGAGCCATAAATATATCCGGCTGGGAGTGAGCTGATTATTGCGTAATCCTCATGTCAGGCAGTCCAGAGCCGGTATCAGGGATTACTGAAGATGGCTCACTCTTTTTTATGTCCGGACTTACGCTGACAATACGATAGGGGCCGCTATGGCCGTGCCTCTAATTACGAAGCGGCCGCATCATAATGACGGTCATGTATTTCGAATAACTGCTCAATCATACTTCACGCTTTAACCTACTAAAAGATTAGCACAGAGGGCATCCCGCGCGGGATGCCCTCTATTGGTTCGTATATCCTGTATCGTGCTGCCGGACCTGTAATCTTATAATTAGGCGGGATTTTGGTAACTCATACTCCAAGGACAATGGCCGGATCGATCTGTAGTTCTGTTGAGATTCTGCGGCCGACCTTTAGTGTAGGTTCCGCTTTGCCGGATAGGAAGTCGCAGATACGCGACGGACTTACACCTATCTTCTTGGCAAGTGCAGCCTGAGAAAGTCCCATTTCATACATGCGCAATTTAAGTAAGTCAATCAAGGATGGCTCACCGATAGGAAAATGTACGTCCTCATACTCCTGTACAAGACGGGACAGAAGATAGAGCTCGATGCTATTCGGATCGTCATCAGGTGTGTTGTCATGGACCTGAGGCAACAACTCGTCTATTCGGCTCATGGCCCAGTTGTACTGAGCCTCATTCTCTATAGTTGTATTAATATTTTCCATAGGTGTTGAATTAAACTTGTGATGCGTCTTTGATTTTATCGTATTCGGCATGAGAGCCTATGAATCTGATATAAACATATTCATGTTTAAATTGGATTACGACAATAAGACGAAAGTCATTCTTTTTTATGTTGAATACATAGTGTTGATTGCCAACACTGTCCACTGAATTGAACGTCGCCTTAATATCGGCAAAATTCTTCCAATGACTTTTCTTCGTTTTAGAGTGCCATTCCTCCAGAGCATCCTTTGCTTGCGGATGTTTGGTGTAATAGTCAACCAATGTCTTTTTCGCAACTATATTCATAGCAGAATTTTTATTAAAAACGTTTTAAAATTGCGAATATTATTCCGAATCGCAAAATATCATCTGCGTCCAATAGAATTTTAACATAAGGCATTTTGACCGTTGCCATGCGCGGCTGGGGATTGTCTGCGCTATTGTTTGACGGTAAATGTCATGCTCTATAAATAATAGCAGCAAAAAAACAGAGGGCACTCCGCGCGGGGTGCCCTCTGTTTTTTTGCTACATTTTGAATTGAAGTATTTTCAAAGTCAAAATCCGATATTCAGAATTTCGGAATTCAAGATTAGGAGTTATTCCCATTCGATGGTGGCCGGCGGCTTGGAGGAGATGTCGTAGACTACGCGGTTCACGCCGCGGACCTTGTTGATGATCTCGTTGCTCACCTTGGCCAGGAGTTCGTAGGGGAGGTGTACCCAGTCGGCGGTCATGCCGTCGGTGGAGATGACGGCGCGCAGCGCGACGCAGTTCTCATACGTGCGCTCGTCGCCCATCACGCCTACGCTCTGCACGGGCAGCAGCATCACGCCGGCCTGCCATACCTTGTCGTACCAGCCGGACTGACGCAGGTTGTCGATGAAGATCTTGTCGGCGGCCTGAAGCACCTGTACCTTATGCGGTGTGATGTCGCCGAGGATGCGGATGCCGAGACCGGGTCCCGGGAAGGGATGACGGCCAATAAGGTTCTGGTCGATGCCCAACGCGCGTCCCACGCGGCGCACCTCGTCCTTGAACAGCAGACGCAGCGGTTCCACCACCTGCAGGTTCATCTCCTTAGGCAGTCCGCCCACGTTGTGGTGAGACTTGATGGTGGCCGACGGTCCCTTGACCGAGCAGCTCTCTATCACGTCGGGATAGATGGTGCCCTGACCCAGCCAGCGGGCGTTCTCCTCCTTCTTTGCCTCGGCGTTGAACACCTCGACGAAGTCGCGGCCTATTATCTTGCGTTTCTGCTCGGGTTCGGTGACGCCCTTCAGGTCGTTGTAGAAACGTTCGGAAGCGTCCACGCCCGTCACGTTCAGGCCCATGCCCTGATACGATGCAAGCACGTCCTCGAACTCGTTGGCGCGCAGCAGGCCGTTGTTGACGAATATGCAGTGCAGATTATGTCCGATAGCCTTGTGCAGCAGCACGGCGGCCACGGTGGAATCCACGCCGCCCGACAGACCCATTATCACCTTGTCGTCGCCGATCTTCTCCTTAAGCTCGGCAACTGTGGAGTCGATGAACGAGGCGGGGCTCCATGTGCCGGCGCATCCGCAGATGTCCATCACGAAGTTGGACAGCAGTTTCGGGCCGTCGGTGGAATGGAACACCTCGGGGTGGAACTGGATGCCCCAGGTCATCTCGCCGCCGATGTGGTATGCGGCATACTTCACGTCCTCGGTCGAGCCGATTACCTCGTAATTGGCGGGCACGGAGGTGATGGAGTCGCCGTGGCTCATCCATACCTGTGTGGGCGAGGGGAGGCCGTGCATCAGCGAGTCCTCGGGAGCCACGACGCTGAGCATGGCGCGGCCATACTCGCGGCTCGGAGCGCCCTCGACCTCACCGCCGTAGGCGTAGGCCAGGTACTGCGCGCCGTAGCATACGCCCAGCAGCGGCAGCTTGCCCTTGATCTGCGACAGGTCGGGCTTCGGAGCGTCCGCGTCGCGAACCGACGCCGGGCTGCCCGACAGTATCACTCCCTTCACGTCCGCGTCAATCTCCGGAATCTTGTTGAAGGGATGGATCTCGCAATACACGTTCAGCTCGCGCACACGGCGCGCTATGAGCTGGGTGTACTGTGAGCCAAAGTCCAATATCAGAATTTTTTCCATAGGAATATGTTCTTAAAGATTATCCCTCGCCGCGCGAGTAGTTGGGAGCCTCCTTGGTGATGGTCACGTCGTGGGGATGGTTCTCGACCACGGCTGCCGAAGTGATTCTCACGAACTTGGCCTCGTGGAGCGCGTCGATGTTCTTGGCGCCTACATACCCCATGCCCGAGCGGAGGCCGCCGATGAGCTGATAGACAGTCTCGCCGAGCGTTCCCTTGTAAGGCACGCGGGCCACGATGCCCTCGGGCACCAGTTTGGAGGCGTCGCAGGTCTCGCCCTGGAAGTAGCGGTCCTTGGAACCGGCCTGCATGGCCTCGACGGAACCCATGCCGCGGTATGCCTTGAACTTACGTCCGTTGTAGATGATGGTCTCGCCGGGAGATTCCTCCACGCCGGCGAACATGGAACCCATCATCACGCAGTCGCCGCCGGCTGCAAGAGCCTTGACGATGTCGCCCGAATAGCGGAGACCGCCGTCGGCGATTACGGGTACGCCATATTTATGCGCGGCCTGAGCTGCGTCGAAGATGGCCGTGAGCTGGGGCACTCCCACACCGGCCACGATGCGCGTGGTGCAGATGGAACCCGGACCGATGCCCACCTTGATGCCGTCGGCGCCGGCCTTGACCAGATATTCGGCGGCCTCGGCCGTGGCGATGTTGCCCACTACTACGTCGATTGTCGGGAATTTCTCCTTCACAGCCTTGAGCGTGCGGATCACGTTGGCCGAATGACCGTGTGCCGTGTCGATCACGACGGCGTCCACGCCATTCTCCACCAGTGCCTCGACGCGCTTCAGCACGTCGCCGGTCACGCCCACGCCCGCAGCCACGCGCAGACGCCCCTTGGCATCCTTGCAGGCGCGCGGATACTCGGCTATCTTCGTGATGTCGCGGTATGTGATGAGGCCCACCAGGTGGTTCTCCTTGTCCACCACAGGCAGCTTCTCGATCTTGTTCTGCAGCAGGATCTTCTTTGCTTCGTCCAGGTCGGTCATGTCGGTGGTGATGAGCTTGTCGGAAGTCATGATCTTCTCCACCGGCACGTTGAGGTCGGACTGGAAGCGGAGGTCACGGTTGGTGATGATGCCTATCAGGTGGTTCTCGTCGTCCACCACGGGGATGCCGCCGATGCGGTTTTCGCGCATCAGGCGCAGGGCCTGTGCCACGGTGGCCTCCTTGGTGATGGTGATGGGGTCGTAGATCATACCCGAGTCGGCGCGTTTCACCTTGCGCACCTGTGCGGCCTGGTCGGCGATGGACATATTCTTATGAATCACGCCGATACCGCCCTCGCGGGCGATTGCGATGGCCATTGGGGCCTCGGTCACGGTGTCCATGGCGGCGGACACCATCGGTATCTGAAGCTCGATGTTACGCGAGAATCGCGATTTGAGCTGCACCAGGTTCGGGGTCACCTCAGAATATGCCGGTATGAGCAGCACGTCGTCGAAGGTGAAGCCTTCCTGGGATATTTTCTCTGATTGGAATGACATGGCGGGCTTATTTAATGAATTCTTGTAATGCGGGAGAGGTGATGAAAGTCTGGGTGCGGTCCGGGCCGACGGAAACGAGTCCGACGGGCACACCGGTCAGCTCCTTGATGGTCTCGAGATACTTCTTGGCGTTCTCGGGCAGGTCCTCGTAGCTGGTCACGCCGGTTATGTCCTTCTTCCAGCCGGGAAGTTCCACGAACACGGGCTTGACGCGTTCCAGCGCGGCGATAGTGGCCGGCGGATTCTCTATCATCTTGCCGTCCAGCTCATAGCCCTTGCAGATCTTGAGGGTGTCGATGCCGCTGAGCACGTCGAGCAGCGTGATGGCCCAGTTGGTGATGCCGGCTAATTGCGCGGTGTAGCGGGCCACCTGGGCGTCGAGCCAGCCCACACGGCGCGGACGGCCCGTTACGGTGCCGTATTCGTGGCCGCGTTCGCGGATGCCGTCGCCAATCTCGTCGTGCAGCTCGGTGGGGAAGGGACCCTCGCCCACGCGGGTGCAGTAGGCCTTCAGCACTCCGGCCACGGTGCCGATGTGCTGCGGGGCGATACCGGCGCCTACAGGCACGGAAGCCGACGACGGCGTGGAGGATGTGACGTAGGGATAGGTGCCGTGGTCGATGCACAGCATCATGCCCTGCGCGCCCTCGAACAGAATGTGGCCGTCGCCCTTGAGGTGATGATTGATGAGCGCCGAGGTATCGGTTATCATGTGGCCGATCTGACGGGCTATCTCCATATACTGGTCGTACACTTGGTCGACGTCGAATTCAGGGAGTCCGAGAGCCTTGAGTTCCGGATTCTTGACAGCCAACGCGGCCTCGAGACGCTTGCGGAAATATGCGGGTTCCTGCAGGTCGCCGATGCGGAGGCCGATGCGCGAATACTTGTCGGCGTAGGCCGGACCGATGCCGTTCTTGGTGGTGCCGATCAGGTCGGAGCCGCGGTTGCCCTCGTAGGCGCCGTCCAGTACGGAATGCCACGGCATTACCATCGCGGCGCGGTCGGAGATGTACATCTTATAGTCGGTGACCCCCTCGTCTGCCAGCTTCTTAAGCTCGGCCACTACCGATACGGGATTCACCACCATGCCGTTGCCCATCACGTTGATGGTCTCGGGGTTGAAGATGCCCGACGGAATGGAGCGCAGGCTGTGCTTGCGGCCGTCGAACATCACGGAGTGGCCCGCGTTGTTGCCGCCCTGGTAGCGCACCACCATGTCGGCGTGGCTCGCGAAGTAGTCGGTGATTTTACCTTTGCCTTCGTCTCCCCACTGGGAGCCGAGTACAACTAATGTCTTTGCCATTGTATTGATTAGAAAAGGGTTACTCGGCGTCTCCGAAAACCTGTTTGTAGATGTAATCCACGTTCTTGAAATAGTAGTCGAGCGTGAAGCAGTTGTCCAGCTCCTCTTTGGTGAGGTTCTCCGACACTGTCGAATCCTGTGCCAAGAGTTCGGCGTAGGGCTTTCCTTCGGCCATGGCCTTCATCGCCAGAGGCTGTACGGTGTCGTAAGCCTTCTCGCGCGAGAATCCCTTGTTGATCAGGGCGTTCATGACACGCTGGGCGAAAATCACGCCGTTGGTCATGTAGATGTTGCTCTTCATGCGCTCGGGGAACACCGTGAGGTTGCCAAGGATGTTGCCCATGCGGTTCAGCATGTAGTCCAGGAGTTCGGTTGCGTCAGGCAGGATGATGCGCTCGGTGGCGGAGTGCGATATGTCGCGCTCGTGCCAGAGGGCCACGTTCTGATATGCCGTCTCCATATAGCCGCGCAGCACACGCGCGCAGCCGCACATGTTTTCCGATCCGATGGGGTTGCGCTTGTGGGGCATGGCCGACGAGCCTTTCTGGCCCTTGCCGAAAGCCTCCTCCACCTCGTGCACCTCGGTGCGCTGCAGGTTGCGTACCTCCATGGCCATCTGCTCGATGCTGGCGCCGATCAGAGCGATGGCAGCCAGATACCATGCGTGGCGGTCGCGCTGTATCACCTGTGTCGACACTGCGGCCGACTCGATGCCGAGGTGCTCGCACACATACTGCTGCACGAACGGCGGGATGTTGGCGTAGTTGCCCACGGCGCCGCTGATTTTGCCCACTTCAACGCCACGGGCGGCCTCCTCGAAGCGCGCGATGTTGCGCTGCATCTCCTGATACCACAGCGCCCACTTCAGTCCGAAGCTGGTAACGTCGGCGTGGATGCCGTGCGTGCGACCCATGCAGGGGGTGTCCTTGTACTTCATGGCCTGGCTGCGCAGCATTTCGCTGAACTTGACCAGGTCTTTGCGCAGGATGTCGTTGGCCTGCTTGATCAGGTAGCCGTTGGCGGTGTCAACGACGTCGGTGCTGGTGAGTCCGTAGTGCACCCACTTGCGTTCCTCGCCCAGACTTTCGCTGACGGCGCGGGTGAAGGCCACGATGTCGTGGCGTGTCTGTTCCTCTATCTCCTTGATGCGCGGAATGGAGAACGTGGCCTTGGCATACAGCTTCTCGATGTCCTCCGGGGGCACCACGCCAAGTTCGCGCCATGCCTCGGCCGAGAGAAGCTCGACCTTGAGATAGGCGTCAAATTTATTCTGTTCGGTCCATACAGCCCTCATTTCGGGGCGTGAATAGCGTTCAATCATGTCTTTTTTATTTGTTTACACGGTTCAGATAGCATTCCAGCGTGTTCTCCATGAGGCATGCGCGTGTCATGGGTCCTACGCCGCCGGGTACGGGGGTGATGAGCAGAGCGGCGTCCTTGACAGCGTCGAAGTCCACGTCGCCCACCAGTTTGCCCGTCTCCGGGTCGCGGTTGATTCCCACGTCAATCACGGTGGCGCCCGGCTTCACGAAGTCGGCGCCGGCGAAACGGGGACGACCTACGGCCACCACTAAGATGTCGGCCTGCGCGGCGATCTGCGGCAGGTTGCGCGTGCGGCTGTGGGCCATGGTCACGGTGGCGTTGCGGTCCAGCAGCATCTTGGCCATGGGCAGGCCCACGATATTGCTGCGGCCTATCACCACGGCGTTCTTGCCCTCGATCTCCACGTTGTGCTCGTCCAGCATCTTCATGATGCCCTTCGGGGTGCAGGGAGCCACGCAGGGGCGCTTCTGCCACAGGGCGGCCACGTTGTGGGGATGGAAACCGTCCACATCCTTCTCGGCGCTGATGGCCTCGATGACGCGGTCCTCATTGATGTGCTTCGGCACTGGGAGCTGCACTAAGATGCCGTCAACCTCCGGGTCGTCGTTCAGGCGCTGTATCTCGGACAGCAGCTGCTCCTCGGTAGTGCTTTCAGGCAGGCGAAGCGTGGTGCTCTTGAAGCCGCACTGCTCGGCGTCCTTTCCCTTGGACTTGACATACGATTGCGAGGCGGGATCCTCGCCCACCAGTATCACGGCCAGATGAGGCGCGCGGCCATACCGGGCGACACACTCCTGCACCTTGGCGGCTACTTCCTCCTTGGTGGCCTTGGCCAATGCTTTTCCGTCTATATTCATTGCTTATAATTCGTTACGTGATTCGGCGGCGCCGATGTCGCTGCGGTAGAATAATCCCTGAGAGTTTTCGGCCACTGCCTTGGCGTCCTTCAGTGCCTTGGCGCGGGCCTCGGACAGTGTGGCGCCGGAATCGGTGACCATCAGCACGCGGCCTCCGGCCGATACGAGCCGGTCGCCGTCCATCCTGGTGCCCATGTGGAACACCTTGCCCTCAGTCTGTTCAAGACCACCCAAAGGCAGTCCCTTGGGATAGGAGCCGGGATAGCCGTCGGCGGCCAGTACGATGCCGAGGCGCGTCTCGGGACTCCACTCGATGTCGAAGTCCTTGCCGTCAAGCACGGCCTCGAACACCTTATATATATCCGACTGCATACGGGGCAGCACCACCTCGGTCTCGGGGTCGCCGAAACGGGCGTTGAACTCTATCACCTTAGGCACGCCGTTGTTGAGGATAAGACCTCCGTACAGCACGCCGGTAAAGGGGTTGCCCTCGTCGGCCATGGCTTTGGCCACGGGGAGCATGATAGTATCGAGGGCGGTCTGACGGATCTCGTCGGTGACGAAAGGCACGGGTGAATAAGCACCCATACCGCCCGTGTTGGGACCGCGGTCGTTGTCGAAGGCACGTTTATGGTCGCGGGCTATGGCCAGGGGATATACCTTCGGGCCATTGACCAGACACATGAACGAGAACTCCGGACCGTCCAGGAATTCCTCTACCACCACGCGTCCCTTGCCGAACTCGTCGTCCAATAGCATATTGCGCAGTGCGGCCTCGGCCTCCTCGTGGCTCTGTGCCACGACTACGCCCTTGCCGGCAGCCAGGCCGTCGTACTTGATGACCGAGCGCTCGGGACCGGCCAGCACATACTTCAGCGCCTCGTCGAAATCGTCGAAGGTGCGCGACGCGGCCGTCGGTATGTTGTGACGCGCCATCAGTTCCTTGGCGAACGCCTTGGACGACTCTATCTGCGCGGCAGCCTTGGTGGGACCGAATATGCGCAGTCCGCGCTTGCGGAACTCGTCGACGATGCCGGCTGCCAGGGGCACCTCGGGGCCGACCACGGTCAGCGATACCGAGGCGTCGGTGGCGAAGCGCGCCAGGTCGTTGATGTCGGTGACGGGAATGGACACCGGCGTGGCCGCCGTGTCGATGCCCGCGTTGCCCGGGGCGCAGTATATACGGCCCACGCTCTCCGAACGCTTCAGTGCATCGACTATGGCGTGCTCGCGTCCGCCGCTTCCTATTACCAATACGTTGTAAGTCATGGTATAAGGCTGATGATTAGTGTTTGAAATGACGCATGCCGGTGAAAAGCATCGTGATGCCCTTCTCGTCGGCCTTGACGATGGAATCCTTGTCGCGGATGGAGCCGCCGGGCTGCACGATGGCCGTAACGCCGTAATGCGAAGCCTGCTCCACGGTGTCGTCGAAGGGAAGGAAACCGTCGGAAGCCAGCACCAGGCCTTCGGTGGCACCGGCTGCGCGGGCCTCCTCAAGTGCGATGGTGGCCGAGCCCACACGGTTCATCTGGCCTGCTCCCACGCCGAGTGTGGCGCCGTTCTTCACGACCACGATGGCGTTGGACTTCACGTGCTTCACTATCTTCCAGCCGAAGTTGAGGTCAGCCAGTTCCTGTGCGGTGGGCTTGCGCTCGGTCACGCACATCTCGTCGGTCAGGGTCACGCACTCGGTGTCGGCGTCCTGAACTAACAGACCGCCAGTAACGCCCGTGTACTTGGGACGCTTGCAGCGGGGTGCCGACATGTCGATCACCAGCACGCGCAGGTTCTTCTTGGTGGCCAATACCTCAAGAGCCTCCTCGCTGAACGACGGAGCCATCACTATCTCCAGGAATATGGGCTTCAGGCCCAGGGCTATCTCCTTGGTGACCTCGCGGTTGAATGCCACGATACCGCCGTAGATGCTGACCTGGTCGGCCTCGTAAGCGCGGGTCCATGCCTCGAGGGCATCCTTGCCGACGGCGGCGCCGCAGGGATTCATGTGCTTCAGCGCGCAGCAGAAAGGCTCCGAGAATTCGGATGTGATCTCCAGCGCGGCGTTGGCGTCCTGGATGTTGTTGTAGCTCAGTTCCTTGCCCTGGATCTGACGGGCGCCGGCCACGGAGTATGTGCCGGGAACCGCCTCGGCGTAGAACTTGGCCTCCTGATGGGGGTTCTCGCCGTAACGCAGCGACTGAACCAGGTCGAAGTCCAGGAACAGCTTCTCGTTCAGTCCGGCCTTCATACGCATGTATGTGGCGATATGTGCGTCATACTGTGCGGTGTGGGTGTATGCCTTGGCCGACAGCTTGATGCGGGTGTCGATGTCGGTGTTGCCGAAGCGGCGTATCTCGTCCAGCACCACGTCATAGTCGCCGGGATCGCAGACAACGGTGACTGCGGCGAAGTTCTTGGCGGCGCTGCGGAGCATGGAGGGACCGCCTATGTCGATGTGCTCAACGGCGTCCTCGAGCGTGCAGCCGGGTTTGGCCACCGTGGCCTCGAAGGGATAGAGGTTTACGCAGACCATGTCGATGGTCTCGATGCCGTTCTCCTTGAGCTGGGCCATGTCGCCGGGGTTGTCGCGACGGCCCAGCAGACCGCCGTGCACACGGGGGTGCAGAGTCTTGACGCGGCCTCCGCATATCTCCGGGAAGCCCGTGACGTCGCTGATGCCGGTGGTCTTCACGCCGCTGTCCTCAAGCAGCTTCTGTGTGCCGCCCGTGGCGATGATTTCCCATCCTGATTCCACCAGACCCTTGGCGAATTCCACCAGGCCTGTCTTATCGCTTACGCTGAATAATGCGCGCATTTTTATAATCCTTAATCTAAATTGGTTATTACTTGAATGAAACTCCCGAGCCTTTCACCACCTTGCCGATCACGGAGGGCTCCAGGCCCGACTCGCGCAGCGAGGCAAGGGCTGCGTCGGCGTCGGCCGGACTTACTGCCAGCACCATGCCGATGCCCATGTTGAAGATGTTGAACATCTCGCGGTGGGGTATCTCGCCATGCTTCTCCAGGAACCGGAATATCGGCAGGATGTTCCAGCTTCCGGGCACAATCTCTGCGCCGAGGCCTTCGGGAAGGATGCGGGGTATGTTCTCGTCGAAGCCGCCGCCCGTGATGTGTGCCACGCCGTGTACGCTCACCTTCTTCATCAGGTTCAGCACCGGCTTCACATATATCACGGTAGGAGTCAGCAGCACGTTGCCCAATGGCAGGTCGCCGAGTTCGGGGTAAACCGTATGCAGGTCCAGGTTGGCGTCGGCAATGATCTTGCGCACCAGCGAGAAACCGTTGGAATGCACGCCCGACGAGGGGATGCCTATCAGCACGTCGTTTTCGGCCACAAGCGTACCGTCGATCAGGTTGTCCTTCTCCACGGCTCCCACGGTGAAACCGGCGATGTCATATTCCTCGGGATCGTACATGCCGGGCATTTCGGCGGTCTCGCCGCCCACCAGGGCGCAGCCTGCCTGGCGGCATCCTTCGGCCACGCCGGCCACGATGTCCTCCACCACGGCCGGCTCGTTCTTGCCCACGGCCACGTAATCAAGGAATATCAGGGGCTCGGCGCCCTGTGCCAGTACGTCGTTGACGCACATGGCCACGGCGTCGATGCCTACCGTGTCGTTCTTGTGCATGGCGAAAGCAAGCTTCAGCTTAGTGCCCACGCCGTCGGTGCCGCTGACCAATACGGGGTGCTTCATGCCGAGCGCGCCAAGGTCGAACATACCGCCGAACGAGCCGATGCCGCCCATGCAGCCGAAACGGTTGGTGCTCGCCACATGCTTCTTGATGCGGCTTACTACCTCGTATCCGGCCTCCAGATTCACGCCGGAAGCCTCATAATGCTGAGCCATACAGACTGTTATTTGAGAGTTTGCAGACGACTTTCAATCTCCTTGTACGCACCGATCACATCACCCAGGTCGCGACGGAAACGGTCCTTGTCCAGCTTCTTGTTGGTGTCCTTGTCCCACAGACGGCAGGTGTCGGGGCTGATCTCGTCGGCCAGCACGATCTGACCGTCGGATGTCTTGCCGAACTCGATCTTGAAGTCAACCAATTTTACGTTGATCTTGTCGAACAGGTCCTTCAGCAGCTCGTTGATGCGGCCTGTCAGGTCGTAGATGGTGTTGAGCTCGTCGTAGGTGGCGGCGCCCACGGCCACAGCGTGGTGGTCGTTGATCAGCGGATCGCCCAGAGCGTCATCCTTGTAGCAGATCTCAAAAATGGTGTTGGGAGCGGGTGTGCCCTCCTCGATGCCCAGGCGCTTGGCCATGGAGCCGGCGATGATGTTGCGTACTATCACCTCCAGGGGGAAGATCTTCACCTTGCGGCAAACCTGGTCGCGGTCGTTCAGTGTCTCCACATAGTGGGTGGGGATGCCGGCCTCTTTCAGCTTGTTGAAGATGATGGTCGTGATCTCGTTGTTGTACACGCCCTTGCTGCGAACGATGTCGTGCTTCAGATTGTTGAATGCCGTGGCGTCGTCCTTGTAGTGGATGATTACCAGGTCGTCGTTGTCGGTGGCATAGACCTGCTTGGCCTTGCCCTCATAAAGCATTTCTTTCTGTTCCATTTTTGTATTGTGTTTTAATCGTTTTTTATATTTCCGTATTTATCACTCATCACTCATCACTTATCACTCATCACTCATCACTACTTCTTGCGGAAGTATGCGACGGCGTTTGCGAACAGGTTCTGGCTCTTGTTGCCCGGCACGTTTATCATCAAGCCCGGGGTGTAACGCTCGGAGTGTCCCATCTTGCCTAAAATCAGGCCGTCGGGGCTTACGATACCCTCGATGGCGCAGACCGATCCGTTGGGGTTCAGGGGCGAATCCATCGTGGGGTTGCCCTCATGGTCGGCATACTGGAACGCTACCTGGCCGTTCCGGAACAGGCGCTCGGCCAATTCGGCGTTTACGGTGAAGCGGCCTTCTCCGTGGCTCATGGCTATCTGATGGATGTCGCCGGTGTTGAATCCCTTGAGCCAGGGCGAGGCGGTAGTGCCCACACGCGTCGCGGCAATCTGCGAGATGTGACGGTTTATGTCGTTGCGTGCCAGTGTGGGCGACTGCTCGGTGAGTTCGCCTATCTTGCCGTCGGGCAGCAGACCCGACTTGACGAGAGCCTGGAAGCCGTTGCAGATACCTATTATAAGGCCCTTGCGCTCCATCAGGCGTTCGATGGCGCTCTTGACGGCCGGGTTAAGCAACACGGCCGAAATGAATTTGCCCGATCCGTCGGGCTCGTCGGCAGCCGAGAAACCGCCGGACAGCGCCAGGATGTTGCAGGCGTCGATGTTGTCGGCCATCTCGCGGCAGCTTGCCTCCACGTCTTCGGCCGTCAGGTTGCGGAACACCATGGAGCGTGTCTCGGCGCCCTCGCGCTCGAATGCCGCGGCCATGTCGTAGTCGCAGTTGGTGCCGGGGAACACGGGCAGGAACACCACGGGATGCTCCACGGCTTCACCGGGATATTCGGCCGCCGTCTTGCCCGCGCTGTCGGCGCAGGGTGCCGTGCCGCGCACCTCCGTGCGGTCGGCGAACACCGTGGCGAAGCGCTTGCGGTTCTGCTCGCGGAGCTCGGCGATGGTGAATTTCTCGCCGTTGAACGATACGGTAGGCTCTATGATGGTCTTGCCGATGTACATGGCGTCCTCTATGCCGAGTATCGACGAGTCGTCGGCCTCGATCAGTATGGAGCCGTACAGGGTGTCGAACAGCAGATGGTCGTTCGGAAGGTTGATTTCCGCGCCGAGATTGTTGCCGAAGCTCATCTTGGCTACAGCCTCGGCCACGCCTCCGCGGCCTATGGCCCATGCGGCGCGTACCTTTCCCTCCTCAATGGCCTTGTGCACGGCTTCGAACACGCGGGTCACGCTTTCGGAATCGGGCATGCCGTTGGCGCGTACGCGCGGGCTGACCAGGTGCAGCGAATCGAGAGGCTGCTTGAATTCCGGGCTTACGGCCTTGGTGGCGTTCAGCGTGGTGACGGCGAACGCTATCAGCGTCGGGGGTACGTTCAGGTGTCCGAAGGTGCCGCTCATGGAGTCCTTGCCGCCGATGGAGGGGAGACCCAATTCCTTCTGCATGCGGAGTGCGCCTAACAATGCGCTCAGCGGCTTGCCCCACGATTCGGGCGTGTGCATGCGCTCGAAGTATTCCTGATAGGAGTAGCGCAGCTTGTGGAAATCGGCACCGGTGGCCACGGCCTTGGCGGCTGCGTCCACTACGGCCCATGCGGCGCCGTGGTAGGGGCTCCATTCCGTCAGGTAGGGATCGAAGCCATAGCTCATTATCGAGGCGGTATCGGTGTGATGCTTGCCTACGGGGAGCTTCTGCAGCGATACCTGCGTGGGTGTGCCGGCATATTTGCCGCCGTAAGGCATCAGCACCGTGGTAGCGCCGATGGACGAGTCGAACATCTCCTCCAGGCCGCGCTGGTCGGTGACGTTCATGTCGTCCAGGTTGTTAAGTATCTTGTCGCGGAGAGTGTCTCCGGGTACTGTGCGTGCGAACGGGTCGCGGTCGTCCACGGCCTGTATCTTGGCCACCGTGTAGCGGGGAGCGCCCGCCGAGTCGATGAAGCTGCGCGCGATGTCGGCCACTGTCTCGCCGCGGCGGAACAGGCGCATACGGCCCGTGTCGGTCACGTTGGCTATGTGGCGCACCTCGATGTTCTCCTCGTGGCAGTAACGCTCGAACTCCTCGCGGTCTTTCGGGTCGACGACGGCCGACATGCGTTCCTGGCTTTCGCTGATGGCTAACTCTATGGGGTTGAGGCCGTCGTACTTCACGGTCACGTTGTCCAGGAATATGTCGAGTCCGTCGGCCAGCTCGCCGATGGC
>DESI01000013.1:37969-60450 GCA_002361235.1 Porphyromonadaceae bacterium UBA3318
CTCGCCGATGGCCACGCTGACGCCGCCGGCGCCGAAGTCGTTCGACTTCTTGACCAGGCGTGTCACCTCGGGACGGCGGAACAGGCGCGACAGCTTGCGCTCCTCGGGCGCGTTGCCTTTCTGCACCTCCGAACCGCACACCTCGAGGCTGGCTTCGTTGTGCTCCTTGGACGAACCGGTGGCGCCGCCGATGCCGTCACGACCCGTGCGGCCGCCGAACATCAGCACCACGTCGCCCCGCGCGGGTGACTCGCGGCGCACGGCCGAAGCGGGAACGGCGCCGACCACGGCACCTACCTCAAGACGCTTGGCGGTGTATCCGGGGTGGTATATCTCGCGGACATGGCCTGTGGCCAGTCCTATCTGGTTGCCGTAGCTGGAATATCCTGCGGCCGCACCCTTGGTGATGACGCGCTGCGGCAGCTTGCCGGGCAGCGTGTCGGCCACGGGGGCGTAGATGTCGCCCGCACCGGTGACGCGCATTGCCTGGTAAACGTATGCACGGCCCGACAGCGGGTCGCGGATGGCGCCGCCAAGACAGGTGGACGCGCCGCCGAAAGGCTCTATCTCGGTGGGATGGTTGTGGGTCTCGTTCTTGAACTGCAGCAGCCAGCGTTCGGTCTCGCCGTCCACGTCAAGGTCCACATATATGGAGCAGGCGTTGTTTTCCTCGCTCTGCTCCAGGTCCTGCAGCTTGCCGTTGGCCTTGAGCCAGCGGGCGCCGATGGTGGCGAGGTCCATCAGGTGCAGGGGCTTTTCGTCGCGGCCGAGTTCGTGGCGCATGTCGTGCCACAGGTTCAGGGCCTCGCGTATGTCGTCGGACACGGGCGAATCCTCTACCTCGATGTTCTCCAGCCGGGTGGTGAAGGTGGTGTGGCGGCAGTGGTCGCTCCAGTATGTGTCGAGTATTCGTATTTCGGCTTCCTGCGGGTCGCGCCCCTCGGATGCGAAGTATTTCACGGCTTCCATCAGGTCGTCGGTGCTCATGGCCAGGCCCATGCTTACGCGGAGTGCGTCGGCGTCCTCGCGTGTCATGGCGGAGAAGCCCTCGATGGCTCCCACGGGCGTCTCGGCGCCGCGTTCGGGCAGTGCGAGGCGCGACATGTCCTTCTCGCGGTTCTCCACGGCGTTGATCAGGTAACGGGCCACGCGCTCGCGCTGTTCGGGCGTGAGGGTGTCGTCGAAGATGTAAAGGCGTGCGGATGTGATCTCGATGTCGGCGCCGGGCTGGATGAGGCGCACGCAGGCGCGGGCGGCATCGGCACGCTGGTCGAACTGGCCGGGCAGCGGCTCTACGGCCAGGCTGGGTACGCCTTCAAGGTCGAGGGTGTCGGTCACCGTGTCGGTGGCGCGCTCGCCGAACACCGAATAACGGGTGCTTTCGAGAAGTTCGGGCGAAAAACCGAACAGGTCGTACACGGCCACGATACGCAGCGATTTGAGTCCCAGTCCCAACGTATTGTTGAGTTCGCGGCGGAGGCTTTCGGCCTCGCTGCGGAATTCAGGACGTTTCTCTACAAATATTCTGTTTGCCATATATATAATACGGATAAGCTTTATAGCGGATGTTTTAGTCTCGATGCGGTTTTTTAGTCTCCACGCGGATTCTTGAATATGCGGCTGACGTCAGATTACCGTGTCCAGTACTTTCTGAGCCTGCTTGCGGCGGTAGTCGGCGAGCTTTCCGGCCAGTTCGGGATCGGCCACCGCCATTATCTCCACGGCGAGGATGGCAGCGTTCTTGGCGCCGTCGATAGCCACGGTGGCCACGGGGATGCCGGTGGGCATCTGTACTGTGGAAAGGAGCGAGTCCATGCCCCGGAGTGCCTGCGACATCACGGGGACGCCGATTACGGGGAGGGTGGTCTGCGAAGCGACCACGCCGGCTAAGTGTGCCGCGCCGCCGGCGCCGGCTATGTAGGCGCAGAAACCGCGCTCGCGCCCGTCCTTAAGCCATTCGGCCAGGGCCTCCGGAGTGCGGTGCGCGCTGTAGACGCGCTTGTCGTACTCCACTCCAAAACTGTCCAGAATCTCGAATGCTCCCTTCATTACCCCCAAGTCGGAGGCAGAGCCCATTACTATTCCAACCTTCATCTGTATATCTGATTTTTAACCTTAACTTCAATGACAAAAACGCGCGCAGGCGTACGGCCGTGACCATACGCCTGCGCATCGTGATTCCTCAGCATGTCGGATTCCGCGTTATAAGTCCGCACACATCGTTTCTGTCGCATCTGGTGCTGTTCGAACCAGTGACAGTGCAAATACGGATGTTTTGATCTTGTGTTTGGTAACGTTCTGACCGACATGTTATTGACGGCACACCGGGCGCCGCTTGTTTTGTAACGGCACACCGGGCGCCGCTTTCTGTACAGAAAGTGGGACTCGAACCCACACAGCCTCAACGGCCAAGGGATTTTAAGTCCCTCGTGTCTACCATTCCACCATTTCTGCCTCCATCCGAAACCTGATTTGGAGCATCAACACCTCATTTGGCCTCAACAAAGCCTCTTTTGAGTTTCGTCGCAATCCTCTTTTGAGTTTCGTTGAATTCCTCTTTCAAGTTCCATCCAATAGAGACTGCAAAATTAATAATAAATCTTGAATTTTGAAAATATTGACCGATAAAGATTTTCTGACTCCGGTTTGGCTTGTGCTTTTGAATAATTGAATGTTAATGCATCCGGGTGCAACTTTAATAATGTGTTGTTTTAGCTCTTTAGCACCTTTGGCATTTTATAGCGGCTGGATTGCCTCGGAGAGGCTGTTTCTCAATAACCCCACGATGACTGGAGGGCGCATGGCGTCCCGACAGTCTTCGTGGGGTTAGACGCGAATTGTGCAGCTTGGTCGGAGACCATGTCGCTCACCTTATCCCTCCATACACACCAATCCTATGCGACATCATCACTATGCAGTACAGAGGCATGGTCTCCGACCAAGCCGTACCGCACCGATCTTGCCCCACGAAGGCCGGTGTCAGCTGTCGCTGTCACCGTCCATCGTGGGGTTAATGAGAAACAGCCTCTCCGAGGCACCCCGCTAACAATCATCGGTAGAAGGTAATGCTTCGGAGGAGGGTAATACATCGGTAGAAGGTAATACATCGCGGAAGGTGATGCTTCGCGGAGGGTAATACTTCGGAGGAAGGTGGTTCTATTGAAGTGGTGTTATATATCGGAATGTGGCATTAATATAAAATGTGTAAGATCAGACTTTACAATACTATACAAAACCCTACAGTACTCTACAACAGGTGCAACAAATGTCTAACTGATGGTCAAATTTGTCTGAATGGATTTATTTTCTTAAATTTGTGGAAATTGGGAAGGTGCAGTCTGTACAACCTATGTTTAATACTATAAAAACTGTATTGCAAATGACAATCCAACGGTTATTTTTAATCTGTGTAGCGTTGTTCGTCGCACAATTGGTTTCAGCCGCCAATGCGACATTCGACGACCCGGCACCGCTCGTGGCGGGAGACAATTCGATTCCGGTCTCGGGTATTCGGGCCACGGGCTACTATGTCTATACGGCCACGACCGACGAACTTGTCACAATCACCATTCCGGTGACGGAAGCGTCGCTTTATGTGAGCCGCACTCCGCAGGAGAATCCGATTGAATCGGAAATAAAGCTGATGACAAGAAAATTCATTGACAATGGATATGTCAGATTCATGTTTCATGCGCCGAAAAACGAGCCCCTTTATATCAAGGCCACGTTTATCGCCTGGGATCTGCCGGAAGGCACGTCTGCGGTGACAATGACCATGTCGGCCGAAGCCTTTACATATCAGGAAGCGCGTACCTGCGGCGACGCCATTGACCTGAATGCTGGCGAAGAGTTCTATTATCTTCCCCTCTGGTTTGATGAAAATATGATGCCGGACCCGGTTTACCTCAGTTTTACAGCAACCCAAAGCGGATATCTCTATCTGAATTTCGAGCCGAGTGTCACGGAAATCCGATATGCCACGGACTGTTCGGGGGAATTCGTGCCCTTGAAACATTTCTACATTACCGAAGGGTCCCAGACCGTCGGTGCCTCCGCTCACATCGAAATAATGCAGGGCGATAGTTTCGTATTCCGCGTAACGGGATTCACACCGGCTCTGGTCAGAATCGAGGAGTTGGATCCGGAGCCGGGCACCATGTGTGACTTCCCTATTGACATCGAGCCCGGTAAGGTGTCCCTTCCCGCCGCTGCCGGCAATTATTACTGGCGCATCCACTGCAAGGAAAGAGGCTATATCGAGGTGAATTCCGAACTCAGTCTGTCCGGAGGATATGTAGAAGTGATGTATGACTGTGCCGGTACGAATTCATTTACCATCAAGGACGAACTGTCGCTCCGCTCGTTTGTGTACGACAATATGGAATACCTCATACACGTATCCAAACCAATGGACACGCCCGAAGGATCTGCATTCGAGGTCTCCGTGGGACCCGAACTTCCGTGCGACAGTTTCGACACGGCTCCGCTCGTCACTCCCGGTGAGACCGTCTCTACTCTGCCATACGCCGGCACTTATTACTATAAAGTCCATTCCCCTGACCTGATAGGCAGTGAATTGGTGCTTGATACAAAAGTAGAGCCCGGTGACGAAAGAACCCGCGTCAATCTGTATAAAGCCGACGATGATTTCAATACCGTAGCCCGCGGACTGGATCTGCGGTATACTGTCGAACCCAATACCGACTATGTGATAAAATATACCGTATTCGACAACAGGCTTTCATTGCCGTTTGAGGTGCAGTTTGAGGGAGGCCATTCTTCTGTAAAAGACATTGCCGGTTCGTCCGAACAGATTTATGCAGTAGATCATGGCGTGATCGTGACGTGTCCCGGAAAGGCCACGGTGTTTGACATAGCAGGAAGGGTCGTATCCAGTATGGAATCGGATGCGGACAAATTCTTTTCGCTCTCGTCGGGATGTTATGTCGTTTCAGTCAACGGCATGAATGTAAGAAAGGTAATGGTTAGATAATCAGAAAAACGATAAGATATGATTCTTAGAAAGATTGCCCTATTGGCATTGTCGGCAGTGCCTATGCTTGCCGCAGCCCAGACACAGGACAACCCGCAGGTACTTGTCGAGGGTCAGAACTCCTGGACCGGCGAAAGCTGGTCGATCGTCTATTTCGAATATACTCCACAGGAGGACGTGCTTGTGACGCTTGACGGCATCAGTTCCGCCACCGTCACGCAGGGGGGTACGGAAATTTCACGTTACACCACGTCTACGCCGGCGCAAGTGGTGTTTATGGCCAAGAAATCGACCGAATATATCCTCAGTTCGTTCTCAATGGCTTCATCCATGAATTTCACCGCCACATTCACGCCGCACGCATATAACGACGGCCAGGACTGTTCTGATCCCATCGTGGCAGGGTCGGAGCCGGTGTTCATGCCCTGTATGAGTACCGGAGGGATGTTCGGTACGAAGATACCTGTATTCGTCAGATACAATGTGCCTGAAGACGGCAGACTGGAGGTATCCTTCACAGTGTCTCCCAATAAATTCTATTTCGGATCTGATTGTGACAGCCAGTTTGCCGAGCTTGAGCTGAAATATTCGGAAGGGGAGTACAAGGCGACGGTCGACGTAGAACAGGGCGACAGCTATCTGTTCAGGGCAGAGGCCACAAGTGCGGTTATGGGCACATTCCGGGTCGTACAGGTTGTGCCGGGATCGTCATGCGAGGATGCATGGACGGCTGTAGCCGGCGACAACGTCATTCCCAAAGAAGCCGGAACATACTGGTACACATTCAAGGCTCCGGCAGTGCCGTCGCAACAGTTTGTCGAAATCAGTTCGGAAGCTGACTGCAGCGTGGAGCTGACGTCTTCGTGCGGTTCGACTTACGGCGCCGTCTCGTGCGAAGCGATCGCACTGAGGGCAAGTCTTAGCGGCGGCGACTCACGTATTCTGAAGATAGTGAAATCGGCCGCCACTGCCGAAGACGAGCATTTCACTCTCGCATTCGTCGCTCCCGGAGAAATCGACACGGAGTCGGTCGGCCTCCCCATCGAGGCCGGACAGAAATATACGACTCCGGCTTTCGGAGGCACGTATTATTACAGCTTCACGTCCCCGGCTGCCGGCAATTGGTTTGCCGATGTTCGACTCTCCGTCCCGGCAGTCTCCGGATCAAGCATGGCTCTGTATGAGAAAGGGGGAGTATTCCCGGTGGCAAACGGCACTTCTGTCATCCACGCCGAAATCAAGGCCGAGACTGAATACGTGCTCAAGCTGATATGCCCCAATTCATTCCGGTCCGTTCCGTTTGAACTCAATTTTGCGGAAGTACTCCCGGGTCAGACTGAATCCAATCCGCTGACAGCTGTAATAGGCGATAACAATGTGCCTGCATGGGCATCGGTTTACTTATCATATACGTCCGAGAAATCTTCATGGATTGTCGTTGCCACCTCTGGTATGAAACCTGCCGTAAAAGTCAAGGACGGAATGTCGACACAGTTATATGAGGTGGTCGGAAAAGAAAACTCCTGGCGCTTCGAGGCGGTATCCGGCACGGACTATATCTTCAGTTTTGCTGATGTGGCGGATCCGTTCGTCATGAATCTTGCCGCAGTGGATTATGCGGCAGGTGAGTCGTCCGACAATCCTGTCGATGTGGAAGGGGATTCATATACGCTTCCGTCATCCACAGGCAAGACATGGCTTCGCTACACTCCGAGCAAGGACGGATTTCTGGTCGTCTCCACCACTCTTGCCTACGACAGGTCTAATCAGGTGCTGGTGTATGTAGGTGAAGTTAAAGACGCCAACCGTCAGCAGCTGCCAACCAACGGCGATTACAGCAACCTTCAGTTTGCGACACTGCGCACAGCTGTGAAATCAAGTGAACCGGTCTTTGTCTGCGTCTCGGTCGGCGTCGCACAGGAGGGGGCTGCCGTGATGTTCGAGCTTCAGGATCCCGGCAAGGGGGAGACTCCTGCCACGGCCATAGAAATACCGATAACAGGCGATCCGACGGTCTATACCATGACGACGCTTAATTACGGTGACACCCGCTGGTATTATTTCAATGCGAATGAAGGTCAGCTGTCAATGACTGCGAACGGATATTATGAGGCAGAGCTTTATTACGCAGAGGATATGGATAATCCGGTTGCGACAGTGGCACGTGGCTCCGATTACTTTACATACGGATTCACCGATGTGGCACTGACCGGAGGAAAATACTACGTCAAGCTGACCCGTCTGTCGGCCGACAAGGAGATAACCCTGTCCGGATCGGCTATTAAAGATGTGCTTTCAGGTGTCGGTTCGGTCATGGTTCCTGAAATCCTGGAGCGCACATGGTGGACTATCGACGGCAGACGTATCGACGCTCCCACGCCGGGAGAAATCTGTATTTCCAAGACTGTCTACAGTGACGGTACAGTGCGTGTGGTCAAAGTGATAGAGTAAGCATAGCAAATTATAGCGGCTGGATTGCCTCGGAGAGGCAGTTTCTCAATAACCCCACGATGACTGGAGGGCGCATGGCGTCCCGACAGTCTTCGTGGGGTTAGACGCGAATTGTGCAGCTTGGTCGGAGACCATGCCGCTCGCCTTATCCATCGATACACACCAATCCTATACGGCATCATCGCCGAGCAGTACAGCGACATGGTCTCCGACCAAGCCGAGCCGCACCGATCTTGTCCCACGAAGGCCGATGCCAGCTGTCGCTGTCACCGTCCATCGTGGGGTTATTGAGAAACAGCCTCTCCGAGGCACCCCGCTAACAATCATCGGTAGAAGGTAATGCTTCGGAGGAGGGTAATACATCGGTAGAAGGTAATATTTAGCGGAGGGTAGTACTTCGGGGAGGGTAATACTTCGCGGAGGGTGATGCTTCGGTGAAAGGTGGTTCTATTGAAGAGGTGTTATCTATCGGAATGTGGCATTAATCTCAAAAACGTGTAAAATCCGACGTTTGATAATCTCAAAAACGTGAAAATGGCGATAAAATGTGTAACTTTGCAGCATGAACGAGACGATGAACGAGACAGAGATAAAGGCGATACATATAGCGGATTTCGATTATCCGCTGCCGGACGGGCGGATTGCGAAGCATCCGCTGACGGACCGCGCGGCGTGCAAGCTACTCGTCGCCGACAACCGGGGTAATGTGAATCATGTCGTTTTCAGCGAGTTGCCGGGCCTCCTGAGTCCGGACACCATAATATGCTGCAACGACACGCGCGTCATCAATGCCCGGATCGAGATGCACAAGCCCACCGGCAGCCGCATCGAAATATTCCTATTGGAACCGGTCGAGCCGCACGATTACGTGCTGATGTTTCAGGAACGGCAGCGTTGCGTGTGGCGTTGTCTGGTGGGCAACCGCAAGCGTTGGAAAGAGGGTGAACTGGTCAAGGAGATAGACGTGAACGGCTCGGTGTGCCGTCTGCGCGCCCGCATTCTCGGCGAGGCTCCCGGCAACAGCTTCGACATCGCGTTCGAATGGGACGGCGCCCACAACTGGGCCGACATCGTGGAGGCTGCGGGTCGCATTCCTATCCCGCCGTACCTGCACCGCGAATCGGAGGCGAGCGACACAGATGATTATCAGACCGTCTACGCACGTATGCAGGGCTCTGTCGCCGCGCCGACGGCCGGACTGCACTTTACTGATGAACTGATGGATCAGATTCGCGGCCGTGGCATCGAATTCCATCCCGTCACGCTTCATGTGGGTGCCGGTACGTTCCAGCCCGTGAAGTCGGAGGAGATTGGCGAACATCCCATGCATACGGAGAAATTTACCGTCACGCCTGAAACGGTCGGCGCCATAATACGACAATTGGAAGCCGGCCATCCTGTTACGGCTATCGGCACCACTTCGGTGCGTACCCTCGAATCATTGCCTTATATCGGCCGGCATCTTCTTACGGGGGCCGACAATCCATACAGCGTGTCGCAGTGGGAGGCATACGAATCCGAGCCGTTCGACACGTTGCCGGCACTGAAGGCTCTGTATGACAGGCTGGTTGATCCCGACAGCGACGTGCCGGCATCGATGGAGACATCCATCATGATCGCACCGGGATTTCAGTGGCGCATCGTGTCGGCGATGGTCACCAATTTCCATCAGCCGCAGTCGACGCTGCTGCTGTTGGTCAGCTCGTTTCTCGGCAATGACGAAAACGGCACGCCGTTGTGGCGCGGCTATTACGACCGGGCGTTAGAGAACGGCTACCGCTTCCTCAGCTACGGCGACGCCTGCTATTTTACACGAAAGTAATGGCGATAGTAAAGGTACACTACGATGCGGGCAGGGAGTGGGAGAGCGTCCGGCTGCCCGGGTCGAAAAGCATAGCGGCCCGCGCGTTGGTGTGCCGTTACGTGTATGGCCTTGATACGGAGCTTGTAAACCTGCCCGACTGCGACGATACGATAGAATTGTCCGAGGCATTGCGTCGACTGTCGGAACGAATCGACAAGCCGTTGCTGCGTTTGGAAGAATTCGGCGAACTGCCCCCCTGCGTCATGGAGTTCAATCTGGGCAACGGCGGCACGTCGCTGCGTTTCTTCGTGGCGCTGGCGGCGTCGTTGCCCGGCCTGACGGCATACGTGGACTGCGCGCCGGGACTGAAACGGCGTCCTCTCGCACCGTTGCTTGACGAGCTGAGACACCACGGCGCCGAGATAGAATGTCTGGAACGCCCCGGCTACGCGCCGCTGAAAATCACCGGTCGGCGTCTCACCGGCAATGAGCTGACGGTAAGCAGCCGGCAGAGCTCGCAATTCCTTTCGGCGTTGCTGATGGCCTCGCCATTATGGGATATCAAGGGGGCGCCGATAGTGCCTGACGTCACCGTATCGAAACCTTACGTCGAGATGACGCGCAAGGTGATGGAAAGTTTTTCCAAATCACCGGAACGATACGAGATAGAGGCCGACTGGTCGGCAGCAAGCTATTTTTACGAATTGGCACTTGCCGTGCCGGGCCGCAAATTATATATCGAGAATCTGACCGATGCGGAGCATTCCATACAGGGCGACAGCGAGACGCAGAATATCTTCGCATTCTTAGGCGTGGGAACGCACCGCGCGGAAGATTCGGCAACGGGAGCGGTGCTTGAAGGAGACGCGAGGGCCACACGCGCTCTTGCCGATACCGGCCTGTCCCTCAGGCTCGACATGGGCGACACGCCCGACCTCGTGCCGGCTCTGGCAGTGGGGATGTGTCTGGCCGGCATACCGTATGTCTTTGAGAATGTCGGCGCCCTGCGCGTCAAGGAGTCCGACCGTCTGCAGGCACTGTGCGCGGAGCTGCATAAAGCCGGATTTGCCGTGCATGTGGCCGATGACATCGCCGGGGATGGCGTCCCGATGCCCCGGGAGACGCCGACGGTAAGCCTGGTATGGAAGGGTCAGAGATACCCCGTGGCCGACGACGAGACCTTCGAGGCCTGGAACGACCACCGTATCGCCATGGCAATATCGATATTGGCAACCCGCTTGGGCTGGCTCGGAATCAAGGACGGCGAAGAGGTGGCCAAATCCTTCCCCGGCTTTTACAATGAACTTGGCTGCCTGGGCTTTAAGATAACCGGCATCCGGATCTGAGTTTTAAGTGCAAATTTTACATTTGTTACACTTATTTTGCAATTTGAAAGAAAAGTTGTACATTAGCGGAAAATTAGGATGAAAAACAACATTATTCATTAAAATCCGCTTACTTATGAGACTTTCCTATCATCTGTTGGCGACTCTGCTTCTTGCATGCGGCCTATGGACTGCGGCAGATGCGCAGACGGTCGCCAAGGTCTCGTCGCACAGAGCGATCAAGACAGTGCCGGTTGCGAAAGTATTGAGCTACAGCACGACCGAGACGAGTCAGACTATTCCGATGACACGCCGTCAGGCCCGTCAGGCCGGCGTTCAAAGTCCCGCATCGCGCCCCGCGCCCCGCGTAATGTCCTCCGCCCCGTCGCTGGCGCCCAACATCGTGCTGCGCGGCGAGGTGGTGGACGCCGACACATGGCTCCAGGCGCCGGCTGCGTACGACATCTCGCAGATCCTCGTGACCAACGGCACGGCATCGTTCAAGAAATTAGGCTCGATGCGTCTGGCCTACAGTATGATGTACGACAACTGGGACGGCATCCTTTACGCCTCGGGAGTCTCGGCCGAATTGGGCGACGTGTCGTACGACGTGGACCTATACCGCATCTCCACCTGGAAGAACTATAAGTCGTGGCTCGGCGACGATCCCACGTTCATAGCGGGCAGCGACTGCGCACGCGACCCCTCCACGGGCGATGTCTATTCCTGCGTGATGGGTGTGAACTCCAAGCCGTGCTGGGCTCAGAATAACTTCCATCTTGTGGACGAGTACACTGCCGGACCTAAGGAAATCATCAAGATTCTTCCCGAGACCCTTATAGCCGTGGGATGTACCAATGCCGGACAATATTACGCCATGGGTGCCAGCGGCAAGTTCTACAAGGTGGAGAAGGCGACCGGCGAGCTGACCCTGGTGGCGCAGACCGACGTGGAATCCACTTATAAGTGCAGCGGTTGTGTCAACGACGACAACAATACGTTCCTGATGACCTACGCCAACGACACGGAGGCCGGCCTGGTGGAGATAGACCTCGCCACGGGCGCCACCGTCACGCTGGCCAAGTTCCCGGACGGACAGCAGGTAGCCGGACTCCATATCGCCAAGCCTATGGCGCAGGCCAAGGCTCCGGCCGTCCCCGGACTTGAGGTCACGCCCCGAGGAGCCGAACTCAAGGCTGACGTAAAGATTACCCTTCCGGTGACGCTCAACGACGGCACCCCCGCCGCCGGCGAGACCTTCACCTGGAAAGTCTACGTCAACGACGAGCCCAAGGGCACCGGCACGGCCAAGGCCGGTGCGACAGCGGAGACTGAAATCACAGTGGAGACTGCCGGCTCATACGAAGTGGCTGCCGTGGTGTCCAACGCAACCGGCGACTCGCCGCAGGCCCTGATCAAGACATATATCGGACCCGGAGTGCCCAAGACTCCCGCCAATGTAGCCCTCGTCCTGAACGGTTCGAATGCTACCCTCACATGGGACGCCGTGACCGAAAGCAACGGCGGATGGTTCGACGCCCGGGCCGTGACGTATAACGTGATGGACGAGACCGGCAAGGCCGTGGCCACAGGACTCACCGAAACCACCTGGTCCACCACACTCGACGTGCCCGCCGGCACATACCGCCGCGTAAGCTACTCGGTGAAGGCCGTGAACAACAATGTGGAATCCGAGGCAGGCCGTTCCAATGTTATCGGGCTGGGCAACTACACGGCGCCCATGAGCATGAATCTCGAACAGCGTGACAAATTCGACGAACACACCGTGATAGACGCCAACACCGACCGCAACACGTGGCGCTATTACGACGGGCACACCATATATACATATCACGACAGCAACAACGGCGACGACTGGCTGATGAGCCCGCCGGTATATCTGGAAGGCGGCAAGGTCTACGAGTTTACCACCACACTGGCCGCATCCAGCAACTATTCTCCCGAGAAGATCGAGGTGAAGTACGGCACGGCGCCCACCGTGGAGGCCATGACATCCACCGCCATCGAGCCTGTAGAGTTCACGCGTTCGGAGCCCCGCGACATGCACGGCATGCTGCGCCCGGCCACCAGCGGCCTGTATCACATCGGCTTCCACGCCATCTCGCGTCACGGCCGCTACCGCATCACGCTCTATTCCTACGACGTGCAGGAGGCCGTGGATCCGGCCACTCCCGAAGCTCCCTCGGAGATGACGGTGACCCCCGCCGCCAACGGCGACCTGAAGGCCACCGTAGCCTTCAAGGCTCCCGCCAGGCTTGTGGTAGGCACCCCGATATCGGGTAACGTAAGCTGCCGCATCTATCGCGGCGAGACCCTTGTCACCACACTCCCGTGCACCCCGGGCGAGGCAGCTTCGTACGAAGACGCCACCGTGCCCGAAAAGGGAACGTACGAATATGTCGTAAGGGCGGTTAACGGCGAAGTGGAAGGCCTCGCCGCACGCGTGTCGGCATACGTGGGTCCCGCCACACCCGCCAATGTGACGGGCGTGAACCTGTGGCAGAGCGGCATGAACGTGAACATGACCTGGCAGCCCGTCACCACCGATGTGGACGGCAAGGAGATTCCCGCCGCCAACGTGACCTACGACGTTTACCAGGGCATTGTGCATGAGGATGGGCTCCATATCGGCAACAAGCTGAACTCCACACCGCTCACCGACACGAAGTTTGCCGCCGAGCTGGAACAGAATCCCGATGACCAGATGTTCCTGTACCTGCTGGTGCGCGCCAACAACCGCGACTCCAACGGCAGCTTCACCTCAGGCGCGGCCATCGTGGGCAAGCCTTACAAGCTGCCCGTGCGCTACAGCGCCGCTCCGAGCGAGAACCTGGCCATAGTGGCCGGAGGCGCCGGTACGGTGGGCCGTGGCTCGGATGCAGAGTCGATGCATTCGGCCGACAACGACGGGTTCTTCTACTACATATCCAACGCCACCGCCTCCGAGACATATCTGGAGACCGGACGCATAAACCTCAATGTCGAGAAGCCTATCCTGACCCTCTGTGCATGGAGAGTGTCGGCCGACGACAACAATCTGCTGAACGTCTACGTGAAGAAGGGCGGTGAGATAAACAAGGTGCTGAGTGTCGACAACAGCACGCTGAGCATAGGAAAATGGAACAAGATCCGCGTGGACTTAGGTGCCTACAAGGGTGAGACCGTGCAGCTGCGCATAGGCAGCGAGGCCCGCGGCATAGCGGTGAACTTCCTGGACAACATCACGGTGAAGGACGAGCTTGACTACGACGTGGCCGCCCACAGCATCGACGTTCCGTTGGGCGCAAGCTCGCAGGAGGAGTTCGACGTCACGGTCACGGCCGGCAACGAAGGCGTCAAGACCGCCTCCGGCGTGAGCGTGGAACTGATACGCGAAGGCAATGTCGTAGACACCAAGACCATGGCCGATGTGGCTCCCGACGCGTTCGGCACGGTGACTTTCAGGCAGAAGCTCAACTCCGCCGAGCGTAAGGCCACATTCCAGGCCCGCCTCGTGCTTGAAGGCGACGGATACCTTGACAACAACCTCACAGGCAAGGCCACTGTGGCGCGCAACGCATCCAAACTGCCCGTGGTGGAGAACCTGACGGGCGCCGGCTCCGGCAACGACAACTCGCTGACCTGGGACGCCATCGATACGAGCCGCCCCGTGGACCGCGAGATAATAGAGGACTTCGAGAGCGCCGTGTCCTGGGCCGACCAGCTGGACGGCTGGGCGTTTGTGGACGTGGACGGCGGCGATTGCGGCGGTTTCAAGCAGCTTGAAATCCCCGGCCATCCCCTCTATACTCCAGCTTCGTTCTACGTGTTCGACGCCTCGCTCGATAAGATCCAGGAAGCCGGTGACGCCGCCCTGTTCGCCGCCCACAGCGGCTACAAGTACCTGGCTTCCATGTACGTGCTGTATCAGAACGTGGACGACTGGGCCATCTCGCCCCTGATCACCGACAACGAGCAGACCATATCGTTCTGGGCCGCAGGCCTCGGCGCCTCGGACTATGAGAACATCGAGGTATGGACCAGCAGCCTTGACTCCACAGATCCGCAGGACTTCACCAAGCTCAAGGATTATCCCCGCTTCGCAGGCACCTGGAGGGAATACACCGCCAAGATGCCGGCAGGCACCAAACGCTTCGCCATCCGTTCCTATTCCAAGGACGGCTTCATGCTCCGCATCGACGATGTGCGGTACATGGCGCGCATGGCATGGGACAACCTCGTGCTGAAGGGCTATAACGTTTACTGCGACCGCGTCCTTCTCAACGAGGCGCCGCTTGCCGCAGCATCGTTCGCTCACCTGGACGGCGCCGCCGCCGACCACACCTATCATGTCACGGCAATCTACGACAAGGGCGAGAGCGAGCTGAGCGCGCCTCTGACTCTGTCGAGCAGCGGTGTCGGCAGCGTCAGCGGCGACACGCAGGCCGTGGTGTTGGTTGACGGCCGCAACATCGTGGTTAGCTGCGAGGATTCCGCTTCCGTGGCCGTGACAGCCGCAGACGGACGCATGGTCTACACCGGCAAGGGCAGTGCCCGCGTCGGCGTGGCTCCCGGCATCTACGTAGTGACCGTAGGACACCGTGCCGTCAAGGTAATGGTGCGCTGATCATAAATTAAAGAGAATCCCGCCGCAGGCACTGTCATGTGACGGGATTCTTTTTTATTTTTTTAACTTAAAAATACTTATTTGGTGACAAAGTTTGCTAAAATGCAAAATATTCCATACATTTGTTGCCGAAAAGCACGATAATAACAACTAAAAGATAAATAAATGAAGAAAATCTTTACACTGATTTCAGCGGCGGTGTTGGGACTGTCGGCATACGCCGATGGTCTGCCGGTGCCGTACATCGCTGAGAATTCCGGTTACGACAACTGGGACATCAAGAACCTGAACGAAGATGCTCAGGAATGGCAGAGAACCACAGGGGAGTACGGCTTTGCCAACTGTAACAAGGGCTTGAAATATAAATATAACAGCTCGATGGCCGCCAATGACTGGGCCATCAGTCCTGCAATCCATCTTGAAGCCGGGAAAGAGTATAAGATAAAGTTTGCTTACAAAGCAGGAAATGGCAGCTATGAAGAAAAACTTGCTGTCTGGTTCGGCACCGGAAATACCCCTGAAACACTTCAGCAAGGCACTCAGCTTCTCGATTTTTCCGGAACGGAAGCAGGCGTAACGAAAGTGGAATTGTTTACTCCTACTGCGGACGGTGACTATTATATAGGCGCATACGCTCATTCCGAAAAAGATAAATATTATATCTATTTTACGGGCGTATCAATAGCCGAGAATGTGTTTGTCCCTGCAACTGTCTCGGCTCTTACAGTGACGCCTGACGCCAGTCGCGCTCTGGAAGCCAAACTGGCCTGGACACTTCCCACGACAGACATTGACGGTGCGCCCTTCGGAGACGGTGTCGCAGTTGAGTCCGTGACCGTTTACCGTGACGGCGTGAAAGTTGCGGACCTTCAGGGCACAGCCACGGAATGGACCGACAATGCCGAAAATGGTCTTACATCAGGCAAGCACCAGTATGAAGTGGAAGTGACCGTAAACGGAACCAAGAGTGCCAAGGCTGCCGTCAATTCGGCCTATATAGGCCCGGTCGAGGCTTTTGACCTTCCTCTCGTTTATAGCCTCAATGACCTTGCTGCCGATGATTTCTCTGCCTTCTTTACAGTGATACAAGGAAGTGGGTCCAGTGTAAGAAGAACATGGCAATTCACTCCCAGTTCATACTCCGGTAACAGTGTTGTATTGGCCCCGGCTACCGACCTGCCTGAAGATGATTGGCTGCTGTTGCCCGGCATAAAAGTGACAAAGGCAGGTACCTACCGTTTTGGCATTGACTTAAGCAAGAGCGGAATTAAAGGACATATCGATATCAAATATGGTAAGAATGTTGACGGTCTGACACCCGGTATCGCCGGCCTTACCGGTAAAGTAGGCACTTATAAGGAAGACCCCATTTCCAGTCACACATACCGTTATTATACGTTCTCGTTCGATGAGCCGGGAGAATATACCATCGCACTTCACGCCTGCGCTGCATCTGCTGATTATAGCTCCTACTCGGTGTATGGTTTCGGTGTGGAGGAATGGCATGACGCAGCACTTAATGTAACCGACCTGACTGCGGAAATTGTAGGCAACGACATAAAGGTAAGCTGGACCAATCCATCAAAGACCTCCTGCGGCAACGACATAACCGAACTGGTGAAGGTTGAGGTTTACCGCGACGGTGAGTTGGCCGGAACCGTTACCGAAGGTCTCGTGCCAGGGGCAGCATGCTCGTTTACCGACGTGGAACCGGAAGCCGGCAGCTACGTATACAAGGTGGTGGCTTATAACGGCGAGTTCGCACCCGACGCCGCAGCACCCGAAGTGCGGTCGGCATGGGTGGGCGACAAGCTGCAGGAACTGCCCTTCAATTACGCATTCAGAAGTGCCGCCCAGAGTACCTACGCACTCTTTACTCCCGAGAAAATCAACCAGGATGATCCTGACTGGACGTTCGGTACACAAGGTGCGGTGCTGGTTTTGGCCCATAAAGATCTTTATACGCCGAACTCCCGCCTTTACACACCTCCTTTCAATTTAGCTCCCGGATATTATGATGTGACTCTCAATATCCAGTGTCCATGTCAGGGGTACCGCATGACAGTAGGTTATGTAACGGAGGCCGACGCCCAAAACATTAAGGGTAATACCACCGTGCAATTAGGAACTCCCTATTCTTCCAGGAACGAATTGTTCCGCATCAAGGTTGACGACGAGGGTCGCGGTATGTTTGTGTTCATTGTTAATGACGTTGTTGCTACAAACTCCTACTATAATCTGACCATTTCCGAAATCAAGATCGAACGCACCAAGATCATCCCGGCCGTTGCCACAGACATCACGGTGACGCCCGCCGAGGACAAGAGTCTGCAGGCTACCGTAAGCTGGACGAACCCGACCACAAGCAATGTGGAAGGCGAGACTCCCGAACTCACAAAGGCTGTGGTTTACCGCAATGATGTGGAGATCGGAACCGTGACTGAAGGTCTGGTCCGCGGCGAGACTTCAAGCTTCGTCGATGAGGAAGTGCCCGAAGCCGGAACGTATACCTACAAGGTCGAGATTTATTCCGCCGACGGCTGCGCTGCAGCTACGGGCGTAGTCAGCCCCTGGATCGGCGCCGGCAAGGATCTGCCGTACGAATCCGCAAAGGGAGACTGGACCATCCTGAACCTCAATGGCGATACAGCCTGGGGCGATCCGATAAGCTGGAGCGAAAAAAGCAATGGCGACCTCAGCATCATGAGCTACAACAACGTGGCTGACGACTGGGCAATCACTCCGCGTCTGAACTTCCAGACAGGTTACCTCTATACCATTTCCTGCTATCCTACCAAGGGCCTGGGCAGCAGTAGCGAAGTGACCGAGGATATGCGCGTTCAGCTCCACTTCGGTACAGGAATCACCGCAGATGAAATGACCATTAAACTTGCTGACATAGGTCCTTTTAAAGCCATTGCGGAGAAGGAACTGTATACTGTACAGGTTTTGGCTGTTGATCCGTCAGAACTTGTCGAGCCTGCAGCAGAGGACGAAAATTCGGATACTCCCGATGTTCCCGACACGAGCAAAGCCATCAAGGTTCCCGCAGGTGTTGGTACTCTCGGACTCCACTGCGCTCAGAAGACCGACGAAATCTACATCCGCGAGTTCAAGGTGGACGGCGGTGTAAACACAAATCCCGGTCCAAGTGTCGGTATCAGCGACATCTTCGGTGACGGCGAGAACCTGCTTGGTGCCGACGCACGCGACATCACGGTCTATGACCTGGCAGGACGCGCCGTCATGAGCGCCGACAGCTTCGAGAGTCTCGATGCCAAGCGTCTCGCAAAGGGCACTTACATCGTCACCGGCCACGTGAACGGCAAACGCGTTTCCGCCAAGGTGGCTTTCTGATAAAGAACAGACCATAAAGGCTTTCTGATAGAGGAAAAGACCAAAGGCTTTCTGATACGGAAAAGACCAAACACTTTCTGATACGAAAAAGACCTAACACTCTTAGTGAGTAGATGCCTCGGAGAGGCTGTTTCTCATTAACCCCACGATGGCTGGAGGGGGCTCAGCACCCCGACAGCCTTCGTGGGGTTATTGTATGCGGCGCAACTTGGTCGGAGACCATGCCGCTCGCCTTGTGCATTGTCGAGCCGGGAAGTACAGAGACATGGTCTCCGACCAAGCTGTGCAGCGCCATATCTACCCCACGAAGGCCGGTGCCAGCTGTCGCTGTCGCCGCCCATCGTGGGGTTAATGAGAAACAGCCTCTCCGAGGCAACAAATTCGAGGTGACAAAATTTTTATTTGCACGGTTTAAGGATATTAGGTATATTTGCGGTGATTCAAGACTAATAAACCAATATCACATACATAGAGCATTCAGATAATATGAAATTTCTAAAGACAGCGATGATATGCCTGGGGCTGGTCTCGGCGGCTCACGGGGCGCAGGCAGCCGGCAATGTGCGCCTGCAGGGGGCCATGGTCTACAGCGATCTGTGGACCGTGCAGGACGAGTCGGGCAATTATCCCAACCCCATGAATCCCGGTGTATATACCGTGTCGGCCAAACCGGACGGAGCCGTGACAATGCTGCACCGTGTCAACGATTTCTACCAGATTAAAGCAGCAATCAACACCAACGGAATATTCTACGCCATCACCGAGCAGGGCGAGGAGGAACAGTATTTCCTTGAGTCGTATTCGGCCTCGACGTGGACGCGCAGTTCCAAGGAGGAGATAGACAAGTGCAACGTGCCCAGCGACATCACTTACGATCCGGTGACCAAGAAATACTACGGATTCTTCTGGAGCGACGAGGATCAGGAATATTCGCGGTTCTGCTCCTGGAGTCCGGTCTACGGCGAGGCTGTGGATATCCGCGAGAGCATGGATCGATGCTGCTTTGCCATCGCTGCCAACAAGGCCGGCGAGATCTACGGCATCTGGGGCTATACCGGCTGGCTGATCAAGGTTGACCCCAAGACCGGCCAGTACGAACAGATAGGCACCACCGGCGTATATCCGGGCGAGAACACCAACTCCCTTTGCTTTGACGACGCCACGGGCAAGCTCTACTGGACGGCCTGCGAGGAACGCAACCGTCAGGGTACGGTGACCCGCAAGTCCGGAATCTACGAGATAGACCTGACCACCGGCAAGGCTACGCTACTTCGCGATTTCGACAACAACGAATGCTTCGCCGGAATGTGGGTGCTGCCGTACGAGATGGGCGACGACGTGCCGATGGCGCCGGAGAACGTGCGGATTACTCCCGACGACGTGAACCACACACTGAGCTGGACCGCTCCCGCGAAAACGCGCAACGGCGAGGATCTGGATCCCGCCACGCTGACTTACCGCGTTGTCGACGCCATGACCGGCATGGATGTGCTGACTGATTACAAGGGAACTTCGTGGCAGTGCACGCTGCCGCAGGTGGACGGCCATGCCGCTTACCAGTACACGGTGTATGCCTCCAACGACGAAGGGGAGGGCGAAGGTGCCGTCTCCAACAAATATTACGACGGCCCGGGCTATAACATACCCTTCGTCGAGGGCTTCGACTCCAGGGAATATTTCGGCTACTGGAGCGTAGTCGACATGAACGGCGCAAATACCTGGCAGTACGACACCGTCAAGAAGAACATATTCAACAAATACGACGACAATAACACCGCAGCCGACGAATGGATATTCTCGATGCCGTTCTACATGGAGGCGGGCAAGACCTACGAGCTGAGCTTCGACGCCAACTGCGAATACGACAACCGCGACAAATATGCCGAGGATTTCGAATTCTGGCTGGCCAGGGGCAACGAGCCTGAGCTGAAGACGGAGCGGATTGTGAGGTATGACAAATTCCTGTCGCAAGACGTTCAGCACAAGCGCGTGATATTCACGCCTCAGGAGGGGGGACGCACATGGCTCGGCATCCATACCGATTCGCCTGCCACCCACTGGAACCTTATCATTGACAACGTGGGCATCCGCGAGGTGAACAGTAACGTGCCTACGGCCGTGACCGACCTGAGTCTTGAGCCCGGCGCCCAAGGTGCGCTGACGGCGCGGCTCAGCTGGACCACTCCGACTCTGGACGCCAATGGCAACGCGCTGCAGAGCGAACTGTCCGTGAGCGTGTACCGCGACAACGACACGGAGCCGGTGAAGGTGTTCGACAACACCGGCCTGGGCAAGCCGATGGAATGGACCGACACGCCCGAGGCAAGCGGTATGCGTATGTATCGCGTGGTGGCCTCCACGGCCGACGGCATGGGACCCGATGCCGAGGTGTCGGGATTCGTGGGCGTCGACACGCCCGGAAGCCCGCAGAACCTCACCGTGACCGAGCATGACGGATATGTGGAGCTGAAATGGGATGCTCCCACAGCGGGCGAGCACGGCGGATGGTTCGACGCCACGGGTCTGACATACCGCATAGTCCGCAGCAACGATGCCGAAGTTCTTTCGACCGACTGCGCCGAGACCGTGTGGAACGACCGCACGCTGGACCTGAAGAAACAGAACTTCCTGTACTATCTGGTCACTACATATTCCGGCACGCAGAAGGGCGGCTGGGCCAACAGCACGTCGGAGATATACGGCCGCGCTTACACCGCGCCCCTGACCGAGACGTTCCCGAAGGCCGACATGACATGGTATCCCTGGATTTCGGAGAGCGACGGACCCAACTATATGTGGGGTCTGGAGGAGGCCGGCGTGAACCCGGAGTGCCCCGACCAGAACGGCGACAAGGGACTGGTGATGATGGCCTCGACGGCCGGCAATGCCGGCGTGACGGGCGAGTTCTCGTCGCCTAAGGTGAACACGTCGCAGTTAGTGAAGCCGCAACTCGGCTTCTGGATATGGCATTCCAAGGCGCAGGACGCCGATAAGAACGAGGCCCTTCAGGTGCTGGTAAGAGTGCAGGGAGGTGAGTGGACGCCTGTGGGCGATCCCATCCTTCGCGACAATGGCACCGAGGGCTGGCAGCGTCATGTGCTGCCGTTGCCGCAGGCCGACGCCCTCAGGGTGATGTTCCGTGGCAAAGCCTTGGGCGGAGGCAATATCCATCTTGACAACATCTCGTTCGAGGAGGGCGAGACCGGAGGTGTAGGCTGCGTGGACGCTGATGCGACTGAACACGTGGAATGGTACACCCTTCAGGGCGTGCGCATACCGGCTCCCGAGGCTCCCGGCGTCTATATACGCCGTCAGGGCGACAAGACCTGCAAAGTGATCAGGTAATGGAAGGAGCACTGATAATACTGGCGGTGACCGTCGTGGTGGGCGTGGCGTTATATCTCGCCGACCGTCTGCATGGGCGCAGGAAAGAAGAATTGTCGGAAACGGAAACCCCGGAGACTGCTGAAGCGGCCTCCGGGGCGGCCGCGACGGAACAGCCGGCAGCCACGTCCGAGACGCCGGAGACAGGGAAGCACGGGCCGCTGTGCTGCGGTCAGCACCTGGTGTGCGAGAAGTATCCGCCGACGGACAAGATAATATATTACGACGACGAGGAGCTGGACCGCTTCGCCGGCCGCAGCGGCGACGACTACACCGACGAGGAGATAGAGGAATTCCAGGAGGTGCTGATGACGCTGCGTCCCGAAGACGCATTGGGATGGTCGCGGAGCGTGGAACAGAGGCACATAACGCTTCCCGCCGACGTGCGCGACGGCCTGATGCTGCTCATTACGGAGGGTTGAGGTTTTTGATAACGGAGACCCGTGAGTGGCGATGATGAAATTTTTTTTAGAAAATATTGCGAAAAATTTTGCGGAATTAAAAAAATGTACTAATTTTGCACTCGCAATCGGGCGATTA
>DESI01000064.1 GCA_002361235.1 Porphyromonadaceae bacterium UBA3318
CCTATTTTGACACAGCCTCTTTTGGTAGTGAGTGCCGAGAAATCTATCAGATGGCCGAGCGGATTACGCCACGCTGCGAGTTCTCGATGAAGTCGACTATCTCGTCGCGCAGTGTGCTTTCGGGCAGTTTCTCGCGTATCAGCTTCACGGCGTTGGTGACGTTGAGGTCGCTGAGATAAAGCAGACGGTAGGTGTCTGCGATAGCCTTGATTTCGTCGTCGGTGAAATTATTGCGGTGCAGTCCGATGGTGTTAAGACCCACGTACGAGATGGGCTCGCGGGCGGCCTTTACGAACGGGGGGATATCCTTGTTGACCAGCGCGCCACCCTGCAGCATGATGTTGCGTCCCAAGTGGCAGAACTGGTGGATCATGCTGCCGCCTCCGATTACGGCTGCGTCGTCTATCTGTACCTCGCCGCCAATCTGGCAGGCATTGGAGATGATCACGCGGTTGCCTACAATACAATCGTGGGCGATATGAACGTATGCCATCAGCAGACAGTTCTGACCCACCACGGTCTTGCCCTTTGCGGCCGTGCCACGGTTCACCGTGACACACTCGCGCAGCGTGGTGCCGTCGCCTACGAAGGCATTGGTGTATTCGCCGCGGAACTTCAGGTCCTGGGGAATGGCGGCCACTACTGCGCCGGGAAATATGGTGACGCCGCTGCCGATGCGGGCTCCCGGGAATATCGTCACGTTGCCGTAGATGTTGCAGTTGTCGCCTATCTCTACGTCGTCATAGATGGTGGTGAAGTCACCTATCCTGACATTGTTGCCTATCTTTGCGTCAGGGCTTACATTGTACATCGATGCCATGGCTTACTTATTCTTTATGATCTGGGCCATGAATTCGGCCTCGCAAACTATTTGTTCTCCTACAAACGCATATCCCTTCACCATGGCGCAACCGCGACGGATCTCGGTCATCAGCGAAACATGGAGCTTCAGTGTGTCGCCCGGCACCACCTTTTGGCGGAACTTGACGTTGTCAATCTTAAGGAAATATGTGGAATACTTCTCGGGTTCTTCCAGGAAGTTGAGCACAAGCACTCCGGCAGTCTGGGCCATGGCCTCTACCTGAAGCACTCCGGGCATTACCGGCTCCTCGGGGAAATGACCCTGGAAGAAAGGTTCGTTCACCGTCACGTTCTTGATGGCCACGGCATGTTTCTTGTCGATCTCTATGACCTTGTCGATCAGCAGGAAGGGGAAACGGTGCGGAATCAGCTTCTTGATGCCGTTAGTATCGATTACAGGGACCTCGTTGGGATTATACAAGGGGGCCTGGATTTCGGTATGCTTCACCTCATGGCGCACCATGCGGGTGAATTTGTTGTTGACTGTGTGTCCGGGGCGTATGGCTACCACGCGGCCCTGGATGGGACGGCCTATCAGGGCCAGGTCGCCTATCACGTCCATCACCTTGTGGCGTGCAGGCTCGTTGTCCCAGGCCAACGGCTTGGGGTTGATGTAACCCAGCGACTCGAGGTGCATGTGAGGCACCTTTACCACATCGCAGATACCGTCGATGGTGGCCTGGTCCTCCACCTGGTCGTAAATCACGATGGCATTGTCCAGGTCGCCCCCCTTGATCAGGTTCAGTCCGATCAGGTCCTTTATCTCGCGTACGAACACGAAGGTGCGGGCGCCGGCTATCTCCTGCTTGAAATCGGCCAGATCGTCGAGCACGGCAAACTGGTTGGGAAGCACCTGCGAGTTATACTCCACCATGCACTCCACGCTGAATCCCGAATCGGGATAGATGGTCAGCTCCGAGCCGGTGGCCTCGTCCTTGAACCGCTTCTTCTCCTTGATGATATAATAATCCTTGTCGGCGTTCTGCTCCTGCAGGCCTACGGATTCGATTGCGTTGACATAAACCATCGCGCTGCCGTCGAGGATAGGCACTTCGGGGCCGTTTACCTCGATCAGGACATTGTCGATGCCTGCGGCGTACAGAGCCGCCATGGCGTGTTCTATAGTACTTACGGTGACTCCCTTGCGACCTATCACGGTGCCTCGGGTAGTCTCAACCACATTCTCGGCGACCGCCTCGATCACCGGAGCGTCAGGCAGGTCCACGCGCTTGAACTTATAGCCGGTGTTCTCCGGTGCCGGATTGAACGTGGCCTTAAGCTGCAGGCCCGAGTGCAATCCTTTGCCCTCGACGGTGAACGGTGCCTTTAAGGTTAATTGATTCATATATATATTGCTGTTTATTTTCTTCTGAAGGGGTTATGTGCCGTTTATTTTTTCCTGAACAATTCCTGCAGGCGGTTGATGTACACCTGATTCTTCATGAACTGGCGCACGTCCACCACCGGGCTGCCGAGCACACGCTTGTCGTCGCCTAAGTTGGAATGCAGACCCGACTGTGCGCCGATGCCGTTGCGGCTTCCCACCTTGATGTGTCCGGCTATGCCCACCTGGCCTCCTACCTGGTTGAAGTCGCCGATCTTGGTCGACCCGGCCACTCCGGCCTGTGCTGCGAACACATTCATGCGTCCCACCTCTACGTTATGGCCTATCTGAATCAGGTTGTCCAGCTTGGTACCCTCGCCTATGCGGGTTGCGCCGAATGTGGCGCGGTCCACTGTGGTGTTGGCGCCGATCTCCACGTCGTCGGCTATCTCCACGATGCCTATCTGCGGTATCTTCTCATAGCTGCCATCGGCGCAGGGAGCGAAGCCGAAACCATCGGCTCCGATCACGCATCCGCTGTGCAGGATGCAGCGCTTTCCAATCTTGACGCCCTCGTACAGACGCGCGCCGGCGCGTATCACTGTATTGTCGCCGATCTCGCATCCGTCGCCCACGTATGCCTGGGGATAGATCCTGACACCGGCGCCGAGCTTCACGCCCCGGCCGATATATGCGAAAGCGCCCACGTATGCGTCGGCAGGCACTTCCACGCCCTCGGCTATATGACACGGCTGCTCGATGCCTACAGGAGCGCTTTTCTGCGACTCGAAGGCATTAAGCAGGTCGGCAAGCGACTTGTAGGGATCCTTGACGCGTATCAGGGCCGGTACCTCCGCACCTTCGGTGTCGAAATCGTCTGATACAAGCACAGCCGAGGCCTTGGTGCTGTGGATAAAATGTGCGTACTTCGGATTGGCGATAAACGTGATGTCACCCGGCTTCGCCTCCTCTATCTTGGCAAAACCGCGTATCTCTATGTTCTCGTCACCTTCAACGCGTCCCGATATCATGGACGCTATTATCTGTGGCGTTATTTTCATCTGATTACTGTCCTGTTTACCGAACTCTCCGAATCCATTCAGGGAATCCGAAAAGAGTTCATTTGGAACAGCAAAATTAACATTTATTATTGACATACCCAAAATATAGAGGCGAATCATGGTGTAAAATCGTGATTTTTGAGTAATTTTGCGTCATGCTGACAGTCTCGATAGTGACATACCGTACGGATTGCGCCGAACTGCGCCGCTGCGTGTCATCCCTGCAGGGATGCGGAGTGGCACGCCTGTATATCGTCGACAATTACGGCGACGAGAACATACGACAGTTCTGCGCCGAGCATGACGCGGAATACATTCCACTGCCCAACCCCGGTTTCGGAGCGGCACACAACGAGGCTATCAGGCGCGCCCGGAAGCTCGGTTCGTCCACACATCTGGTGCTCAACAGCGACGTCTGGTTCCAGCCGGAAGAATTGAATAAGATGACGGCCTTCATGGAAAGTCATCCCGAAGTCGGCGCCATGCATCCGCGCGTGCTCAATCCCGACGGATCGCCGCAATATACCGCCCGTCTGCTTCCTACGCCCTGGGACGTGTTCGGACGCAGGTTTCTGCCGGCATCATGGTTCCTGGCGCGCAACGACCGCTATCTGATAAAACACGCTCCGCTTGACGCCGTGCTGGACGTGCCCTACTTCCAGGGCAGCTTCATGCTGCTTGACATGGACGCACTGGACCGTGTCGGGATGTTCGACGAGCGATTCTTCATGTATCCCGAGGACATCGACCTGACACGCCGCATCCACGCCGTCAGCCCGACATTGCTGTGGCCTGAAGCCGGCGTGGTGCACGACCACAGGCAGGCATCGTACAGGTCATGGCGCATGTTGCGCATACACATCGTGAATATGTGCCGCTACTTCTGCAAATGGGGATGGTGGCGCGACCCGGAACGCCGCCGCATGAACCGCAGGCTTCTGCACGAAATCAATGAGATAAACCGACGGAATCAGGGCTGAGCCTCGCAGCCTGGCCCGGTCAGACGGCTTCCCCCGATTTTTCCCACACATTCTCCGGCATTTCTCTTTAAACTTTTGTTAAAATTAACCATCTTCTGATTGTCATATCGGTTTTTTTCACTATTTTTGCGTACCGATGTAGGTCCCGGCGCGCACTGCGCTGCGTCCCCGGTCGGATATGAGTGATAATATCAACATATAACCTAAAATACAAAATCAATGGAAATCTCACACATTGAGCACATTGGCATCGCAGTTCCGAATCTGGAAGAGGCCATCAAGTATTACGAGAACGTTCTTGGCTTGAAATGCTACAAGCAGGAAGTAGTGGAAGATCAGAAGGTAACGACCGCCTTCTTCAAGGCAGGCGACACCAAGATAGAGCTGCTTGAGGCCACCAGCCCCGACAGCACCATCGCCAAGTTCATCGAGAAGAACGGTGGCCGCGGCGGCATGCACCATATAGCATTCGCCATCGAGGACGGCGTGGCCAACGCGCTGAAGGAATGCGAGGACAAGGGCGTGCGCCTCATCGACAAGGCTCCGCGCAAGGGCGCAGACGGCCTGCAGATAGCGTTCCTCCACCCCAAGAGCACCGAAGCCGTGCTTACTGAGCTTTGTGAAAATCCCGATAAGTAAAAAATCATAAATGCGAGTTCGGTCAGTAATCAAGATTATCAGCCGGACTCGTAATCTATAACATAGAATATAATGAGCAAACAGGAAGAGAAAATCAGCCAGCTGATTGAGAAACGCGCCGAGTGTCGTCTCGGTGGCGGTGAAAAAGCCATTGAGAAGCAGCACGCACGCGGCAAATACACCGCACGCGAGCGTATAGCCATGCTGCTGGACGAAGGCAGCTTCGAGGAACTCGACATGTTCGTGACACACCGCTGCACCAACTTCGGACAGGACAAGAAGCACATACTCGGCGACGGCGTCGTGACCGGTTTCGGTACAATCGAGGGTCGTCTGGTATATGTGTTCGCACAGGACTTCACGGTGTTCGGCGGCTCGCTGTCGGAGACCATGTCGCTTAAGATATGCAAGGTGATGGATATGGCCATGAAGATGGGGGCTCCCGTCATCGGCCTTAACGACTCGGGCGGCGCCCGCATTCAGGAAGGTATCAACGCACTGGCCGGATATTCCGAGATATTCCAGCGCAACATCCTGGCATCGGGTGTGATTCCCCAGATTTCGGCCATCATGGGTCCGTGCGCCGGCGGCGCAGTCTACAGCCCCGCGCTGACCGACTTCACCATCATGACCAAAGGCCTGAGCTACATGTTCCTGACCGGTCCGTCGGTTGTCAAGACCGTAACGGGCGAGGACGTGTCGCAGGAGAACCTGGGCGGTGCGTCGGTACACGCCACCAAGTCGGGCGTCACGCATTTCGCAGCCGAGAACGAGGAGGAGACCCTGGCGCTGGTACGCAAACTGCTGAGCTATATGCCCCAGAACAACATGGAGGAGACTCCGCTGGTAGAGTGCAACGACCCGATCGACCGTCTGGAGGACAAGCTGAACGACATCATCCCCGACAGCGTCAAGAAGAGCTACGACATGTACGAGGTCATCTCCGCCATCGTCGACAACGGCGAGTTCCTGGAGGTTTCCAAGGATTTTGCCAAGAACATCATCATCGGCTTCGCCCGCTTCAACGGACAGGCCGTGGGCGTAGTGGCCAACCAGCCCAAGGTGCTGGCCGGCGTCCTGGACAGCAACGCCAGCCGCAAGGGCGCACGCTTCGTGCGTTTCTGCGACGCCTTCAACATTCCGTTGGTAACGCTGGTTGACGTGCCCGGCTTCCTGCCCGGCACAGGCCAGGAGTATAACGGCGTGATCCTGCACGGCGCCAAGCTGCTGTACGCTTACGGCGAGGCTACGGTGCCCAAGGTGACCGTGACACTGCGCAAGAGCTACGGCGGCTCGCACATCGTGATGAGCTGCAAGCAGCTGCGCGGCGACATGAACTATGCATGGCCCAGCGCCGAGATTGCAGTGATGGGTGCCGAGGGCGCAGTAGGCGTACTCTATGCCAAGGAGGCCAAGACCGCCGAGAATCCCGCCGAGTTCATCAAGGCCAAGGAGGACGAATACCGCGATCTGTTCGCCAACCCCTACCAGGCTGCCAAGTACGGTTACATCGACGATGTGATCGAACCGCGCAACACCCGCTTCCGTATCATCAAGGCCCTGAACATGCTGGCTACCAAGAAGCTGACCAATCCGGCCAAGAAACACGGCAATATACCTCTCTAACACTCACGACGCCGGGCGGCGATGGTTTCGCATCGCCGCCCGAGCATCATTTATCATTACGTTTATGATTAAAAAAATATTGACCGGCCTGACACTGTGCGTGGCATCAGCCATGCCTCTGACCGCACCCGCCGCCATTCTGACCGACCCGGAGCAGACCTATACAGAGGTAAGCAAACAGGGCGAGCAGACCGATGTGGAAGGCGATTGGGTGAATTCCAAGGAGGTGAACACGGTGCAGGAGAGCGAGATGACGCGCAAGGCCATACAGGCCGAGAAGGCCCGCAACGCCGCTGAAAACGACCGGTTCGGAGGGGCTATCACCATCATAGCCATGAGCATCGTGCTGTGCGCGCTTATACTGCTCAGTATCCTGTTCCTGGGTTTCGGCAAGATCTCCACCATGATCCATTCCTCGAAAAAGAGAAAGGCCCACGGCGTGGACGCCACAACCAAGGAAGACCATCACGACGAATCCGACTCCGGCGAAGTCATCGCCGCCATATCAATGGCCCTGGCAGAACACACAGGACAAGGTCACGACATCGAGGACACCATCCTGACCATCCGCAGAATGCGCAAGGCTTACAGCCCCTGGAACTCCAAGATCTACAACCTGCGCGCAGTGCCTGAGATAGACAACCGCAACGCGGAACACCGCCGTAGCCTTAAAAAGTAATACCCCACTTTCACACAGTGCGTCCCGCACTTCAAACTCAATGAGCGTGTCACGTCTGACACCCTCCAAAATTCGAAGCAACTAATGAAAGAATATAAGTATAAGATCAACGGCATGAAGTTCACCGTAGTCGTGGGCGATATCGTGGACAACGAGGCCGAGGTCGAGGTGAACGGCGTTCCCTACAAGGTGGAGATAGACCGTCCTGCCGCATCCAAAGTGAACAAGAAGCCCGCGCTGTCGCAGTCGGGCAAGACCAACACCGGCGCACAGCTGAACGAGAACAAGGTGACGTCCAAACCGGCCGCCACCCCGAAGACCAACAACCCGGGCGCCATCAAGTCGCCGCTGCCCGGCACCATCATGAGCATAGCCGTGGCCGTGGGCGACGAGGTGAAGATAGGCCAGAAGGTGGCCGTGCTTGAAGCCATGAAGATGGAGAACGACATCCGCGCCGACAAGTCGGGCAAAGTGGCAAAAATATGCTGCGCTCCCGGCGACACCCTGCTGGAAGGCTCGGATATTCTTATTCTTGAATAATACAACGACTCATGCTGTTACTTTCATCCTACTCCTTCGGGGAGTTTCTGGGTCAGGCCGTGGAAAGCTTCTGGCACTTCACCGGATTCTACAATTGTTCGTGGACCAATCTGGTGATGCTGGCCGTGGGCTGCTTCTTCGTGTGGCTGGCCATAAAGAAAAATTTCGAGCCGTTGCTGCTGGTGCCCATAGGCTTCGGTATGCTGGTGGGCAACATCCCCTTCCAGACCGGTATGGAGATCGGTATCTACGAGCCCGGCTCGGTTCTGAACATATTGTATAACGGTGTGGAGAAGGGCTGGTACCCGCCTCTGGTGTTCCTGGGCGTGGGAGCCATGACCGACTTCTCGGCCCTGCTGGCCAATCCGAAGCTGATGGTGATAGGCGGTGCCGCTCAGTTCGGCATCTTCGGCGCCTATATGCTCGCGCTGCTGTGTGGCTTCGACCCCCTCAGCGCCGGCTGTGTGGCCATCATCGGTGGCGCCGACGGCCCGACGGCCATCTTCACCACATCCAAGCTTAATCCCGCCCTGCTCGGTGCGGTGGCCGTGTCGGCATATTCGTATATGGCGCTGATACCCCTAATCCAGCCCCCCATCATGCGACTGCTCACCACCGACAAGGAACGCAAGATCAAGATGAAACCGGCCCGCGTGGTAAGCCAGAACGAGAAGATCCTGTTCCCTATCGTCGGCCTGATCCTGACCTGCTTCATCGTGCCTTCGGGCATTCCGTTGCTCGGCATGCTGTTCTTCGGCAACCTGCTGCGTGAAAGCGGCGTGACCACACGTCTGGCCAAGACCGCCAGCAACGCCATGACCGACATCGTGACCATTCTGCTCGGATTCACCGTCGGCGCATCCACGCAGGCCGACAAGTTCCTGACCCTGGACACGCTGCTGATATTCGGCCTCGGTTTCGTGGCATTCATCCTCGCATCCACAGCAGGCGTGCTTTCCGTCAAGGTGTTCAACCTGTTCCTGCGTCCCAACAAGAAGATCAATCCTCTGATCGGCAACGCAGGCGTGTCGGCAGTGCCTATGGCCGCACGTATCTCCAACAACCTCGGTCTGGAATACGACCCGTCGAACTATCTGCTGATGCACGCCATGGGTCCGAATGTGGCCGGCGTGATCGGTTCGGCTGTCGCAGCCGGCGTGCTGCTCAGCTTCCTCGGATAATCCGCGACCAACTCATTTTATCATATTACAGGGGGATGAGTCTATTGAAAGGCTCATCCCCCTGTTGCACTAAATTTATTCTTGAAAATTTTATCAGCAAATTAAACTGTTTTTTTAATTTTTTATCTAATTTTGCAAAATCTATGAACCACCACCCCCGGCGCGCCGTTATTAATATAGCAAGCGTGGAAATGTCTAATTTAAGTTTTTCTTAACCGTCTCTCCACACTCCGCCCCTCCTCTAATACCTGACCGACACATGATCACAGAAGATGTCATAAAAGAGATATACAAGAACTACAGCAAGAGCCCCAAGCATCGCGAGGAGTTCAATATTCCTTATTTCATAGAATTGCTGAAGCCTCACCACGCCCTGACGGCCGACGACATGGAAATAGTGGTGGATAAGCTTGACGATTTCTCCCCTTTCAAACGTTTCCTGATACGCAGCCTCACTGCCATACTGGAATTCGACAATTATGTGGCGTTCGTATTCAGGGACCACATCCTGTTTTTCTCCAAAAACGACGACGGCCTGAACGTTAACTTCAAACCGGACAGCGGCGGACTATTCGCCAAGCTATTCAGATAACGGATTTTGATACACCATACTGATAAACCATTCAGATAAGAGGCTGTGTCGTAATTAAG
>DESI01000067.1 GCA_002361235.1 Porphyromonadaceae bacterium UBA3318
GAGATTGCTTGCGGATTTTAGGAAATATATAAAATATATATTATATACACAATAGCTGAAATAAAGTTTTGACTTATTTGCTGGTATTCTTATAATGAAACAAATCGAGGCCGCCGGGGGGTGCGGCGGCCTCGATTATGCTTGTGAGTGTGATGTTTAGAAATGGATGCCGACGAATACGTTCAGTGTGTTGTAAACCACAGAACTGCTGTCGTAGTAGTCGTAATCTTCATCGACGCCGGATGAGTACAGACCGTAACGCAGGCCTACGTCAAGACCGAATTTGTTGGTGAAGTTGAACGTGCATCCGGCCATAGGTGCGAAATGGAAGCAACCTTCTTCATCCATACCCTGATAGCCGCCGCCGATGCGAAGACCTACAAATGGAGAGATCTTCTTGGTGCGCAGGATGTTGTAACGGGCTTCGGCAAACACTGTGAATATGCCGCCGATTTCGGCTGAACTATCGTTATAACTTCCGGGGTACTCCTTTTCATAATATCCCAATAGATTGGCCTCGAAGCCGGCGCCCAAGAACAGTCCTTTGAACAGTTCTATACCGTGGGTAGTGGATATGGCGTAATTGTATCCGAGTCCGTCTACTTCCGTCTCATCTGTGGAGGGGAAAAACACACCGCCGCCTGTGTCCACATATCCCTTGTACTTGATGTCGATATCCACTGCCGATGCTGATACGGCGGTGACGAGTGCCAGAACGGCTGTCAGTAAGATTTTTTTCATATATCTCTTGATTGTTAGATTAAGATTTATGTGCAAAATTAATAAAAATATGCAATATTAAAAATAATTTAACAATCAAAGATGTCTTGCCTCCCTGACGTCCAGGCTGCTTGCTGCAATGAATAATAGGCGGCAAGTCTCTGACAGCACAACAGTTATGTCAGAGCTTGCGGATCACCAGGGCGCTGTTGGTGCCGCCGAAGCCGAAGGAGTTGGACAGGATGATGTTCAGGTCCTTGTCGACGGTGACGGGGGTGATGTTCAGGCCTTCGCTGAATTCGTCGGGGTTCTCGAAGTTGATATTCGGGGCCACGAATCCGTTGCGCATCATGATGACACTGTACACTATCTCCGAGGCGCCGGCCATCCAGCATTCGTGGCCGGTCATTGACTTGGTGGAGCTGATCAGCGCTTTCTTACCCTTGAACAGACGGCCGAGGGCAATGGCCTCGAACTTGTCGCCCTGAGGCGTGGAGGTGGCGTGGGCGTTGATATAGTCGATGTCGTCAGGGGTGACTCCGGCATCCTCCATGGCGCGCGACATGGCCAGGATGGAGCCGTCGTCGCTGGGCTGCGAGATACCGCCGCCGTTCGATGAGAAACCGTAACCGGTCACTTCGGCCAATATCGTGGCTCCGCGTGCCACGGCGTGGTCATAGTCCTCGAGCACCAGTGCCGCCGCGCCGCCGCTTGGTATCAGGCCGTCGCGGTCGCGGTCGAACGGGCGCGACGACTTCTCCGGCGCGTCCATGCGCGTTGAGAATGCGTTCAACGCGTCGAACGACGACATGCTGTACTGGTTCGTTTCCTGGGCGCCGCCGGCTAAGACCATGTCCTGCAGACCCTGTTTGATCATCATATAGGCCAGTCCGATGGAGTGCGATCCGCTGGCGCAGGCCGCCGAGATGGTCATGTTGATCCCTTTCAGATGGAAGATGGTGCTCAGGTTCATGTTCACCGTCGAGTTCATGGACTGGAATATCAGTCCGGAGCCGATCATGGCCGAGTCGCGTTCCTTCTCCATGATGGTGTGCGAGTCGATTACGGCCTTTGCCGACGAATCGTTGCCGAAAATCACGCCCACTTCGTTGTCGCGCAGATACTCGTCGGAAACGCCGGCCATTCTGAATGCCTCGGCCGAAGCCATGTAGGCGTATTCGGCCTCCTCTGACAGCGACTGACGCTGACGGCGGTCAAGGACGCCCTTCAGCTTGGGCCGCTCCACCTTGCCTACAAGACCGGAACGGTAACCGTAGTCCATGCGTTCCTGATCCACACTGATGCCTGACCGGCCGGCACGCAACGATTCGCATACTTCGTCCACGTTGTTGCCGATGCACGACCATATTCCTATACCTGTGATAACTACTCTTCTGCTCATATACTGTGTCAATACAGAATCATATACTGTGTCAATACAGACCGCCGTTGATGGATATGGTCTGTCCGGTGATGTAAGATGCTTTGGGTGAGACGAGGAAAGATACGAGATCAGCCACTTCCTGAGGTTCGCCGAAGCGGTGCATGGGCACTGTCTTCTTGAGTTCGGCTTCGTTCAGGTCCTTGGTCATGTCGCTGTGTATGAATCCGGGAGCGACGGCATTGACCGTGACCTTGCGGAGCGCCACCTCCTGGGCCAGCGCCTTCATGGCGCCGATCATGGCGGCTTTGGCAGCCGAGTAATTGCTCTGGCCGGGCAGGCCCTTCAGGCCCGACAGCGAGGCGATATTGACGATGCGGCCGTTGCGGTGCGTTATCATGTTCTTCAGCAGACGGCGCGTCACGAAGAAGAATCCGTTGAGCGAGGCGCCCATCACGCGGTTCCATTGTTCTGTCTCCATGAACACCATCAGGTTGTCGCTTCGCACGCCGGCATTGTTGACCAGCACCGAGATATATTCGTCGGGATGACGCTCCTCCCACTGCTCCAATGCTTCGTCCACCGTATGTTCCTCGGTCACGTCGAAAGGCAGGAGTTCCCCTTCGCCGCCGGCAGCTTCGATGGCCTGAAGCGTTTCCTTGGCAGCCTCGGCGTTGCTGCGGTAATTTATTATGACATGGTATCCGTCGGCGGCCAGCTGGCTGGCTATGGCCGCTCCGATGCCGCGGGAGCCGCCTGTGACCAATGCGTATTTTTTCATTTCAGATAGTCTATGATGTTGGTGCGCAGGTATTGCTCGGTCTCGGCAACTTCGCGGTAGAATGGCGTGTCCTCCACGAACAGCGGGCAGATGGCGCGCACGTCGTCATACAGACGGCGCGTGACGGGCGACAGCCTGTCGGCTATCTTCAGGCAGTCGGTGGCCTGGGCCAGCGCGATGAAAAGGATGGAGCAAACCTGATATGCGTTGTCTATTACCTGACGGCAGAGCAGGGCGCTGTTGGTGCCCATGCTCACTATGTCCTGGTTGTCGTTGTTGTTGGGGATTGTGTGCACGTAGTTGGGCATGGCCAGCGTCTGGCATTCGGCCGTGGTGGACGTGGCGGTGAACTGGCATGCCTGCATACCGTAGTTCAGGCCCAGGGTGCCGAGGTTGAGGAAGGGAGGCAGGATGCCGTTGATGCGGTCGTGGAACAGGTAGTTGAGCTGACGCTCGGCCGTCTGGGTCAGACGCACCACGGCTATCTTCATCTTGTCGGCTTCCAGCGAGATGTAGTCGCCGTGGAAGTTGCCGCCGTGGTAAATATTCTTGGAGTCGTGATCGATGATAGGATTGTCGCAGGCGGAGTTGAGTTCGTTCTCAAGCACGCGCGCCGAATTGTCGAGCACCTCGTATATCGGGCCGTATATCTGCGGGATGCAGCGCAGCGAATAGTATGCCTGCACCTTATGTTCGAAGTAATCGCCCTGGTTCCTGGCGGGATCGTACAGTTCGTGCTCACGCTTCTGCAGGCATTGGCTTCCCTCGCTGGCCTCGCGCAGCCAGCGGGCTATGACCTGCTGGCCGTACTGGCGGCGCGGCTCGTTTTCCTCTACCGACATGTAGTCGTCGAACGACGAGGCTATCTCGTTCATCCATGCGCCGAACACCGTGGCGTAACGCAACAGGTTCTCGGCATAATACTGGTTCACGATCGAGATTCCTGTCATTACCGAAGTGCCGTTCGTGACCGACAGACCCTCGCGGATGTATATCTGCATCGGCGTGAGGCCGCATTCCGTCATCACTTCGGCAGTGGGGCGCCATTCGCCGTGATAATGCACCTTGCCTTCGCCTATGAGGCACAGGGCTATGTGGGCCAGCTGCACCAGGTCGCCGCTGGCGCCTACGCTGCCGTGGCGGGGTATGAACGGATATATGCCGCGGTTGATGAACTCGGTCAGCAACTCCACTACCGAGGGATGGATGCCCGAACGGCCCTGCAGGAACGTGCCGGCGCGCGCTATCATCGCGCTCTTTACCTCGATGTCGCTCAGAGGCTCGCCCGCGCCTGTGCTGTGGCTGCGGATTATGTTGTATTGCAGGTCGGTAAGGTACTTGTCGTCAACACGCCACTGGGCCATGGGGCCGAAACCCGTGTTGATACCGTAGATAACCTTGTCCTTTACGAATTCGCTTAGGAACTGATATGAATCGGCGCACTTGCGCATACCCTCGTCCGAGGGCTGAAAAACGGCGTTGCCAAAAATGTTGGTGTATACTTCGGTTAATTTCATTCTGAAAATGTAATAGTTATTGTTGCCGGCATACGGAGTCTATGCACAGATGTGGTAATAGACTTTGTTTCAGTGCTGACACAATAAAGTCGACTTTGAGTTGCAAAGTTACGAAAATTATGCAATACTAAAAAATTTCGGAAGCAATCCGATATGTCAAATAGGCAAAAAATGTCCGAAATCGGTATCGGGAAGACTTTGAGCGTATTTATGAGGAGCGTTGCCTTAGTGGAGTTCGATTACCTCGCAGTCGCGTATGTCGGAGCCGTCGATGGTGAGGCGCAGCAACGTGCGGCATGACTGCCATCCCTGACGGCCCGCGGCGCCGGGGTTGAGGTGCAGCAGCTGCAGCTCCTTGTCGTACACAACTTTGAGGATATGCGAGTGTCCCCCGACCACGATATCCGGCTTTATTTCATTAATCAGCAGTTTCATTCCCGGCGCCCAGCGGCCCGGATAGCCGGTGATGTGCTGCATCATCACCTTGCACTCCTCGCATTGGAACACGGCGGTGCTCTCCGTGATCCAGCGCACGTCCTGGCCGTCGATATTGCCGTAGACGGCGTGCACGGTCGGAACCAGGGCCTGAAGTTTCTGTATTATCTCCGGGTCGCCCACGTCGCCGGCGTGCCACACCTCGTCGCACTCTTTGAAATATTCCGTAAACCGCCGGTCCCACACCCCGTGCGTGTCGCTCAGTATCCCTATCCGTTTCATTACTGATTGCTAATTGATTATTGTCGTTTGAGCCAATATTGTCGTTCCGGTTCGGGGAGGCGTTCTATGGCGTAACGGAGCGTGGTGCGCGACATCTCGTGGTAATGTGCTTCGAGGTAGTCGAGCAGAAGTTCCTGGTCGACCTTGCCCGCCTCGCGCAGCATCCAGCCCACAGCCTTGCGCATCAGGTCGTGGGGATGATGCAGCAGCTTGTCGGCAAGCCGGAAAGTGTCGTCGGTCTGTCCGGCGCGCATAAGGCGCCATGTGGTCACCATGCCTATGCGTTGCTCCCACAGGTTGTCGGAGGACGCGAGGCGGTCGAGAATGCCGTGGTCGGGCATCGTGCCGTCGGCCTGGGGATAAAGCAGCCATTCGCCCACTATTTTGGTGCATGTCATGTCCACTAAGTCCCAGTTGTTGGCCTGACGCGCATGGCGCAGGTAGAAGTCAACCACCTCCTTGCGTCTTTCGGCATGAATGGTCTGCGGGTCGCGTTTCCGGGGCAACGCCGCTTTCATTTCCTCCACCAGCAGCATGAAGCCCGCGAAGCGGACCTCGTGCCATTCGGAGTAAAGCAGTTTCTCGATTTCCTCAAATGGTACGTCCAGACGGGCCTCGTGGACAACCATTCGTGTCTGCGGGCATTTCAGTCCAAGGAACCTGTCGCCCTCGCCGTAATCGCCTTTACCGGTCTTGAAAAAACGGCTCAGGTTCCGCGCCTGGCGTTCGTCGCCCATCTGCTCCAAAGTGCAATATATATCTTCGGCCGTTGTCATAACGGCTGCAAAGATACAAAAAATCTTTATTTAAGAAGAAACAATGCCTAAATACTAATTGCCGGTCGATTACTCATCGTGCGATGGAATTTCGGCGATGGACCCGGTATGAGCCGGAGTCTTTTCCTGCTGGAACAGCCATGTCAGGAATGTCGGGGAATTGAAGGCGAACGACCAGCATTCGTGTCCTACGCCGGCGAATTCCACGTATTTCACCGTTGCGCCGATGGCGTCGAGCGTCTTGAAGGCCTCGCGACTCGCCACGGCCGGCACTTCCTCGTCCTGGTCGCCATGGAATATCAGGAAATTCACCCCTTTGGCATTTTTAAGTCGGTCGGGATTGACGGCGCCGCAGATGGGCACCGCCGCGGCGAATACGTCAGGATAGCGGCACACTAAGTCGTATGTGGCTATGCCCCCCATAGAGAGCCCCACCAGGTAGATGCGGCTGCGGTCAATCGGGTTTTCGGCCACAACCTTATTGATCAGTTCCATCAGTGTCTTTTCGGTCTGTGTTTCCTTAGGTTCGGGCGCTCCGTGCCGGAACGAGCGCGGGTCGATGTTGCCGGTCCAGGTCTTGCGTGTCTGCGGGAACAGCACGAAGGCCGGATAGGTCTCCTCGTTGGCCGGATTGGTAAACAGCGACGCGCCGTTGGTCAATTGTCTTTCGTTGTCGTCGCCGCGCTCGCCCCATCCGTGCAGGAACACGACCAGCGGATATTCGGACACGCCGGGTTTGGCTTTGGGCGACAGCAGGCGATACGGCATCTTTTTATGACTGCCGTCGGTGAACACTTCCTTTTTGTATGCCTGATTCAGGTTGATGCTCTGCGCCGAGACAGACAATGGCAAAGCGGCAAAAATCAATAACAATATGGTAACAATACGATTCATATCCTCAGGGTTTTATATCAAAACACCCGGGACCCCGAATCGGTTTATTCGTAGCGGAGGGTTTCGGCGGGGGAGATGCGGGCTACGAGCCAGGAGGGGAGGATCAGGGCGAGCCAGACCACCAGAAGGACGCCGAGGTTCAGGATCAGGATCTGCAGCCAGGAGATGTCGACGGGCACGAAGTCGATGTAGTATGATTCGGGGTCAAGGTGCAGAAAATGGTATTTGTCCTGCAGCCACAGAAACAGCAGCATCGCCACGTTGCCGATGGCCAGTCCCCGGATGGTGATCTTCAGCGACAGATAGATGAACACCCTGCGAACCTGTCGGGCCGGCGCTCCGAGCGCCCGCAGCAGTCCTATGAATCGCTTCTTGTCCAGAATTATGATAAGCAGTCCGGAAATCAGAGTGATGATGGCCACGAACGTCATCAGTGTCAGCACCACGGCTACGTTGGTGTCGAGCAACGCCAGCCAGTTGAAATATCCCGCTCCCTGTATCATGGCGTTCTCAAGCCGCATGGGGCGGAATATCAGCCCCGTGGCGTATGCTCCGGCCAGATGGCGGCTCAGGTCGGCGGTATATTCCGAAATGTTGCGGAAATCGTCGGTATGTATCGCCAGGCTCGTGCCCTGGTCCGAGCGAAGCTCGCCGAGACGCTGCAGCAGCGACAGCGAACCGTAGGCAAACACCTTGTCGTAATTGTCGAAATGCGAGTTGAATATGGCCGCCACTTTCAGCGGGCGCACACGCAGCTCGTTGGTCATGAAATAGGTGTCGATGCGGTCGCCCACCTTCAGTCCCAGGCGTCGTGCCGTTATCTCCGAGATTACTACCTGATTGGCGTTCTCAGGCTTGGAATAGTCCGGAATCTTGCCGCTTACCAGGCTGGAGGACAGGAAATCGTTGATGCCTTTACCCTCCAGACTGCGGAAATAGATCCCCTGGAAGTCGGAGCGGGTCTTGAAGATGCCCGGCACCGACAGCTGCAGCGAGTAATCGGACACGTAAGGAGTCTCGTCCAGAATCTTTTTAAGCGAAGGGGTGAGCGCGACGAGGTTGTCTTCGTCGTCCGAGGTCTGGAGCGTATAGGCCGATATATGGGCGTTGAAGCCCGTGACCTTGGCGGTGATCTCGCGCTTGAAACCCGACACGATGGCCAGTGCCGCCAGCATCACGGCAACGGAGAGGGCCACTGCGGCTATGGCAACCTTGACCGTCGGAGCACCCCCGCGTCGACCGCGTCCCGTGCCGCCCTTAAGCGACCCGCGACCGGGCGATATGCTGCGCGCCAGATATAACGGATAATTCATTTCGAAGACAAAATTACAAAAATTGTCGGAATTATTTGGAAAGAACACCGCCAAATATTAATTTTGTTTGGAACTATATTAGATAATAGATATCAATGAATAGATATTAGATAAATAGAACCTTAAACCCAATACGAAAAACAGAACGACAAGGATGGAAGAAGAAATCAAAACGACGTGTCTGCACGACCGTCACGTAAAGCTTGGGGCGCTGATGTCGCCGTTTGCCGGCTACGACATGCCGATACAATACAAGGGAATCACCGAGGAACACAACGCCGTGCGTCATGAGGTGGGCGTGTTCGACGTCAGCCACATGGGCGAGGTGCGCGTCAAGGGACCCGAAGCCGAGAAATATGTGAACCATATATTTGTAAACGACGTGACCGGCGCACACGACGGCCAGATATTCTACGGAATGATGTGCTACGACAACGGCGGCACGGTCGACGACCTGCTGGTATATAAGGTGTCGGACACGGAATTCTTCCTGGTGATCAACGCCGCCAACATCGACAAGGACGTGGCATGGATCAAGGAGCACACCGATGGCTTCGACGTGACGGTAGAGGATGAAAGCCCGATATACGGCGAGGTGGCCGTGCAGGGACCCAAGGCCGAGGAGGCTGTGGAGAAACTGCTTGGCCTTTCGGTATCCGATCTGAAGTTCTATACGTTCAAGACCATCGAGACCGAGGGCGAGACCATCATCGTGAGCCGCACAGGCTACACAGGCGAGGATGGCTTCGAGATTTACGGCAGCCACGCATACACACAGCGTGTATGGGACAAGCTGATGGCCGGAGGCGTGGAGCCTTGCGGACTGGGATGCCGCGACACGCTGCGTTTCGAGGTGGGTCTGCCACTGTACGGCGACGAACTCAGCGCCGACATCACTCCGCTGGAAGCCAGCCTGAGCATGTTCGTGAAGTTGGACAAACCGGAATTCATCGGCAAGGAGGCTCTGGCCGCGCAGAAGGCCGAGGGCGTGAAGCGCCGCATCGTCGGTCTGGAACTGGACGGCAACGCCATTCCGCGTCACGGTTATCCCGTGGAGGTAGACGGTCAGGTGGCAGGTGAGGTTACGACCGGTTACCGCAGCATCTCCACAGGCAAATCGGTGGCAATGGCCATGATCCAGAAGCCCTACGACAAACTGGGTACCCGCGTGGAAGTGCGCATACGTAAGAAGACTTTCCCCGCAACGGTGGTCAAGAAACGCTTCTACGACAAGAACTATAAGAAGTGAAAAAAGTTGAAAAGTTGAGAAAGTTAAGAGAATGCCATAGCTTTTAAGATGACATCACAATTATCTTAACTTTTTAGAAACTGTTTAAATTTATTTTCAATGGATTTTGAGAAGATTTTTGAGATGTTTTCGCAAGTTGAGAAAGGAGAAACCTTTCGGTTACGACTGCCGAGACTTGGCGAAAACAGCCAAAAAGATTCTTAAAAGCCATTGAAAGAATCCATATAAAAAATTATTCGTAATAAATTTAAACAGTTTCTTAAACTCTGTAAACTTTTTCAACTATTACTAATGATAATCAAATAAAACAACACAGATATGAGCACAGTAAAAGAGAACGTAAAGTATGCCGAGAGCCACGAATGGGTAATGGTGGAAGGTGAGATCGCAACCATCGGAATCTCCGACTACGCACAGCACGCCTTAGGCGACATCGTATATGTCGACCTTCCCGAGGAGGGTGACGAGGTAGAGGCCGGCGAGACTTTCGGCGCCGTAGAGAGCGTAAAGGCTGCCAGCGACCTGATCAGCCCCGTCAGTGGCGAGGTTGTGGAGGTTAACAGCGAGCTGGAGGATGCTCCCGAGCTGATCAACAAGGATGCTTTCGGCACATGGATGATCAAGGTGAAGCTGAGCGATTCTTCCGAACTTGACGCTCTGCTGGACGCTGCCGCTTACGCCAAGATCTGCGAGGAGTAATTCACGGCACACTCCATATATAATATCGACGCATTCTAAATAAGGAAGCGATGAGCAACAGATATATCCCGCACACAGACGCGGACAAGGCCCGGATGCTGGAGCGCATAGGCGTGGGCAGTGTCGACGAGCTGTACAACGACGTGCCGCAGCAGGTAGTGTTCCGTGGCGAATACGACCTGCCCGAAGGAATGTCCGAGCCTGAGCTTCGCGAATGGTTCGCGAAGTTGGGCGCAGCCAACAACGTATTGAAGGTGTTCGGCGGCAACGGAGCCTACGACCACTACAGTCCCTCGGTGATATCCCACCTGCTGGAGCGCAGCGAGTTCTATACGGCCTATACGCCCTATCAGCCTGAGATCTCGCAGGGTACGCTGCAATATATATTCGAGTATCAGTCCATGATCTCGGAACTGACCGGCATGGAGTCGGCCAACGCCTCGATGTACGACGGCGCCACGGCAGCCGCCGAGTCGATGTTCATGATGGTGGCGTCGGCACGCAAGAAGAACCGCGTGCTTGTGTCGGCCACTCTGCTGCCGCAGGTGCGCCGCGTCATTGCCACATACATGAAGTTCCACGGCGTGGAGCTGACCGAGCTTCCCGCCAAGGACGGCGTCACCGATTTCGGCGTCCTTGATGCAGAACTGGCCAAGGGCGACGTGGCCGGAGTGATGGTGCCATCCGTCAACCGCTACGGTATAGTCGAGGATCTGACCGGCGTTGCCGACAGGATTCGTGCCGCCAAGGGCGCTTTGGCCGTATACTGCGACCCATCCGCTCTCGCAGTGCTTAAGACCCCCGGCGAATGGGATGCCGACATCGCATGCGGAGACGGCCAGACATTGGGTATGCCGCTGCAGTTCGGAGGCCCGTACTTAGGCTTCATAGCTTGCCGCAAGGATATGCTGCGCAAGATGCCGGGCCGCGTCGTAGGGGCTACTGTCGATCGCGACGGCAAGCGTTGCTACGTACTGACGCTTCAGGCGCGCGAACAGCATATACGCCGTCAGAAGGCCACAAGTAACATCTGCTCAAACCAGAGCCTTATGGCACTTTACGCCACCGTTTACGTGGCGCTTATGGGTCCTGAAGGGCTGAAGGAGGTGAACAGGCTGAGCTGTGACGGCGCGCACTATCTGTACAATCAGCTGCTGGCCACGGGCAAGTTCCACGCAGTTTACGACAAGCCTTTCCTGAAGGAATTCGTGGTTAAGACCGACCTGGATGTGAAGCGCGTCAACAGGTATCTGGCCGACCACGGCTATATGGGAGGCGTGGAAATCGAGCCGGGCGTGCTGGAGTTCGCCGTGACCGAGAAGCGCACTAAGGAAGAAATAGACACATTGGTGAAGTTAATGTTGGAGGCATAAAAGGAGGCTGAGAAATGAAGGAATACGACAAACTTATATTCGAGATTTCGCGGCCCGGCCGCAAGGGCTACGAACTGCCGGCCGACCGGTATGCCACTGACGGACTGGGCGCCATCCCGGCGTCTCTGCGCCGCGACGAGCCTCTGGATCTGCCCGAGGTCAGCGAGCTGGATGTGGTAAGACACTACACCAATCTGTCGAACAAGAATTTCGGTGTCGACACCGGTTTCTATCCGTTGGGCAGCTGCACCATGAAGTATAACCCGAAGATCAACGAGGAGCTGGCATCGATGCGCGAGTTCAGCGGTCTGCACCCGTTGCAGCCGGCCGAGACCGCGCAGGGAGCGCTGGAACTCTACTGGAACCTGCAGCGCGCGCTGTCGTCGCTGGCCGGTCTGGAGGAATTCACGCTCAATCCTTACGCCGGCGCACACGGCGAGCTGACGGGTCTGATGGTGATGCGCCGCTACCACGAGCTGCGCGGCGACGACAAGCGCACCAAGGTGATTGTGCCCGACACCGCCCACGGCACCAACCCCGCGTCGGCAATGGTGGCCGGCCTGGAGGTGGTTGAGGTGAAGTCTAAGCCCAACGGCAGCATCGACGTGGAGGATCTGAAGCCTCTGCTGGACGATACCGTGGCCGGAATCATGATGACCAACCCCAACACCTTGGGTATGTTCGAGACCGAGATAATGGAGATAGCCGAGCTGGTGCACAAGGCCGGCGGACTGCTCTATTACGACGGAGCGAACTTCAACCCGCTGTTGGGCAAGGTTCGTCCCGGCGACATGGGCTTCGACATAATGCACATCAACCTGCATAAGACGTTCTCGACACCTCACGGCGGCGGCGGTCCCGGTTCGGGTCCCGTAGGCGTGGCCAGGAACTTGGTTGACCTGCTGCCCATGCCCCGCGTGGTGAAGAACGAGGACGGTACGTTCGGCGTGCTGACCGACGGCGACAAGTCACTGGGCAGCGTGTCCACATTCTTCGGAAACTTCGGCGTCATGATGAAGGCTTACGCCTACATTCTGAGCCTCGGCCGCGACAATATCAAGGAAGTGGGTCCGATGGCCGTGCTGAACGCCAACTATATCAAGGAGAGTCTGAAGGACCTGTACAAACTTCCCATCGAGGGACACTGCAAGCATGAGTTCGTGTTCGACGGCCTGGCCGATAAGAGCACGGGCGTAACCACGCTGAACGTGGCCAAGCGACTGCTCGACTATGGATTCCATGCTCCGACCATCTATTTCCCGCTGCTGTTCCACGAGTCGATGATGATAGAGCCGACCGAGACCGAGAGTCTGGAGACGCTTGACGAGTTCATCGACGTGATGCGCAAGGTGGCAATCGAGGCTGCCGAGGATCCCGAGAGTGTCAAGAACGCTCCGCTCACCACACCGATCTCGCATCCCGACGAGACGACGGCCGCCAAGAAGCCGATACTTTCGTACAAGCAGATGTGTGAGGCCAACAATTGAACTTGTTAAAACTTAGTTAATAATATGAGATAAGGCCCCCAAGCCTTATCTCATATTGTTATAATTTCAAAGATAGGAATTACTTATGCATAGCGATTTGATAATAATCGGGGCCGGTCCCGGAGGATACGAGACGGCGCTGTCGGCGGCGGCACAGGGTCTGAGCGTCACGTTGGTGAACGGTGACAGACTGGGTGGTACGTGTCTGAACGAGGGGTGCATTCCCACCAAGTGCATGGTGAAGGATGCCGAAGTCATCACCACACTTAAGGAGTCGGTGGAATTCGCGGCCGACAACGTGAAATTCGATGTGGATTTCAACAGGGTGGTGCAGCGCAAGGCCGCTGTGGTCGGTCAGCTGCGCAACGGCATCGAGGTGCTGCTGACCAAGGCCAAGGTGAATGTGGTGAACGGAATGGCTACGTTCAAGAACAATACCACCGTCACCGTAAACGGCGAGGACTATGACGCCGACAACATCATCATCGCCACGGGGAGCCACAGCCGTTCACTGCCGATTCCCGGCGCAGATAAGGAGTGGGTGCTGGATTCCACCAAGGCGTTGGCACTGGAATTCGTGCCGGCGGAACTGATAGTGATAGGTGGTGGCGTGATAGGCATGGAATTCGCTTCCGTATTCGCTGCATTCGGGTCGAAGGTAACCGTAATCGAGTACATGAAGCAGATTCTGCCACCCTTCGATTCCGACATAGCCAAGAGGCTTAAACAGACACTGTCCAAACGCGGCATCGACATCGTCACAGGCGCGGCCGTGACCAAGATAGAGGAGACCTGCGACTACCGCGTGGCCGTCACCTACGAGCAGAAAGGGAAGGAACAGACAGTGACCGGTACCAACGTGCTGATGGCTGTGGGGCGTGGTGCCAACGTGGAGGGCCTGAACCTGGACGCCGCCGGCGTGGAATGGTCGCAGCGGGGCATACCGGTAGATGAGAATTTCCGTACCAACGTGCCCAACATCTATGCCGTGGGCGACGTCAACGCTAAGATGATGCTGGCGCATGTGGCCAGTGCACAGGGCAAGCGCGCGCTGAACCATATACTCGGCAAAGCGGACAATATCAATTTCGATGTGGTTCCTTCCGCTGTATTCACCAACCCCGAAAGCGGCATGGCCGGACTGACCGAGGAGCAGTGCAAGGCGCAGGGTATTGAGATCGAGACGGCCAAGAGCCTGTATCGCAGCAACGGCAAGGCTCTGGCAATGGGTGAGACCGACGGCATCGTGAAGCTGATATTCCGCAAGGCCGACGGTGTGCTGATAGGCGCGCACATCATGGGTGCCGAGGCTGCGCTGTTAGCTCAGCAATGCGCCGACCTTATCGCACTGAAACAGACACGCGAACAAATCGGAGACCTGATATTCGGACATCCCACACTGTCGGAGCTGATACTTGGCGCCGCCGAAATGTAACTCCCGTTTATGGAATTGATACATAAATATTTCCCTGACCTGAACGAACGCCAGCAGGAGCAGTTCGGCATCATGTTGCGGCTCTATCCCGAGTGGAACGAGAAGATCAACGTGATCTCGCGCAAGGACATCGAGAACCTGGAGGAACGCCACATACTGCATTCGCTGGCCATAGCCCGGTTCATAAACTTTAAGCCCGGCTCGGCTGTTCTTGACTTCGGAACCGGTGGCGGTTTCCCCGGCATCCCGTTGGCCGTGATGTTTCCCGACACACAGTTCCTGTTAGTGGACCGTACCGGCAAGAAACTGAAGGTGGCGCAGGCCGTGGCCGAGGCGTGCGGTCTGACGAACGTTCGTTTTCAGCACGGCGACGTGGCCGAGGTGAAGGAGAAGTTCGACTTCGTGGTTAGCCGTGCGGTGATGCCGCAGCAGGACCTGCTGAAGATATGCCGTAAGAACATATCGCGCGACCAGCGCAACGGCGTGCCCAACGGACTGATAACGCTGAAAGGTGGCGACGTGCAGGCCGAACTCGGCCCGTTGGCGCAGGTGTCGGAACAGGTAGATCTGTCGGGATACTTCAAGGAACCCTTCTTCGAGACCAAGAAACTGCTGTACACGCCCGTGGTGTGACGCACTCCCGGATTCATTTAATAAAGAATGTTATGAAACTGGTTAAATTTACCTTTTCGCTGTTTGAAATCAATACATACGTGACGGTGGACACCGCTACACGCAAATGTGCCGTGATAGACCCCGGCATGATCAATGCCGAGGAGGAGGCCGCGCTGGCCAACTTCGTGAAAAAGAACAATCTTGAGGTGACGCACATCATCAATACGCACCTGCATGTGGACCATGCCATCGGCGACAAATATGCCAGGGACCTGTTCAACGTCCCTGTTCAGGGCCATAAGGCGGACACGGTGCTGGGCGAGAGGCTACAGGAGCAGGCATGGCAGTTCGGAATGCGCGAGAAGGTGGATGCCGTTTCCATGACAAGTTATCTGGAGGACGGCGACGTGGTGAAGATAGGCGAGGGGGAACTGCATGTGCTTCACGTCCCAGGCCATTCGCCCGGCAGCATCGCCCTATATGACAAGGAGGGCGGCTACGTGATCTCGGGCGACGCGCTGTTTTACCGCAGCATAGGGCGCACCGACCTGCCCGGAGGCGATCACGACACGCTGGTGAATGCCGTGAAGGACAAACTGCTGACCTTGCCGCCCGATACCGTGGTGTATCCCGGTCACGGTCCCGCCACCACCATAGCCGATGAGGCCAAGTTCAATCCATATCTCTAAATTTTCGGCTAATTTTTGTGAGTAAGGGAAAAAATAATTAACTTTGTGGGAGGTTCCGGGTCATATATCACATCGCGGAGCCCACAATATTATATTATGGAATTTGAAGGAATGATAGTGCAGTACCTGGGACGGCAGACAGGTACATCGAAAGCAGGACGGCCGTGGCAGAAAGACGAGTATGTATGCGAGACCCCGGGAACATTTCCGCGCAAGGTCAAGTTTCATATATTTGGAGACAAGGCAGATCAGCTGAAATTCGAGAACGGCAAGAGCTATGTGTTCTCGTGCGACGTGGAGAGCCGAGAGTTCAACGGCCGCTGGTACACCGACGTAAGCGTATTCTCGGCGCGTCCCGTCGAGAACGGTCAGGGCATGGCAGCTCCCGCGCCCGGTTACGGTGCACCCGCACCGGCCCCCGAGTATGGCGCACCCGCACAGCCCGCAGGCTTTGGTGCGGCTCCGGCCCAGACTCCGTTCGCGGCTCCGGCCGACAACCAGTCGGACGACCTGCCTTTCTAAGTCATAGTTGCGAGTGACAAGTGACGAGGTAAGTCAAAGTTACGAGTGATAAGGTAATTTAGACCAAAAAGATATAAAAACACACATTGAAAGGGGCAGACAGCACGTCTGTCCCTTTTGTAGTGTTAACAAAGTGTAAAATATTACACTAAGAGGCATGATAATGCACATTGAATGAAAAATATTAATCCAAATCATGCGTTTTTGCGTTAAAAAAGGTGCAGAGTGAAAATTTTTTACTAAATTTGCACCCGGATATTTTATAATCGTCAAGATAATAGACGTACAATTACTAAAAAGAAACGCGCCGCATAGCCGGAGGGCCGTGAGGTGGCAAAAAAATAGACAATAGAAACATGGAACCTCGCAAGAGCATTGCGAAAGATTTATCGGAAGGCGCCACGCCGAGCGTGGCAAATCAGATAGACCTGCTGTTTGAGACCAGCTGGGAGGTATGTAACAAGGTCGGAGGCATCTACGCGGTGTTGTCGACGAAAGCACGGACACTCGGCGAACAGTTTGGCGACAAACTGATATTTATCGGACCGGATCTGTGGAACGAAGATAATCCTTCTCCTTATTTCAAGGAGCGCAAGACGCTGCTGAAACAGGCTCAGCAAAAACTGCAGCTGCCCTGGGGCATCAACATCCGTGTGGGTCGCTGGGACATCCCCGGCGCGCCGCAGGTAGTATTGGTGAACCCGGGCGAGACCGCCCGCCATCTCAGCGAGATATACGGGGAGATGTGGCGCGACTACGGCGTCGACTCGCTGCACTCGTACGGCGATTATGAGGAAAGCTGTGCCTTCGCCGTGGCTTCGGCCATAGCGATCCAGGCGCTGACCCAGCACCTGAAGGCCAATCCCTCGCGAGTCGTAGCGCACTTCGACGAATGGACCACAGGCATGGGCCTGCTCTATATCAAGAATCGCGAGCCCCGCATCAGCACCATCTTCACCACCCACGCCACAAGCATAGGCCGAAGCATCTGCGGCAACGGCAAGCCCCTGTACGACTATTTCCACCAGTACAACGGCGACCAGATGGCCGTGGAGCTCAACATGCAGTCCAAGCACAGCCTGGAGAAAGCCGCCGCGCATAACGCCGACTGCTTCACCACCGTGAGCGAAGTGACCGCCCGTGAATGCGAACAGCTGCTGCAGATACGTCCCCAGGTGGTGACGCCCAACGGATTCGAGCCTGACTTCGTGCCCAAGACGGTGAAGTACAACCGCCTGCGCAAGGATGGCCGCGAAAAACTTCTGACCGTGGCCAAGGCCGTGACGGGACACCGGTATGGCCCGGACACCTTTATTATAGCGACGTCGGGACGTCATGAATACCGCAACAAGGGCCTGGACATGTTCCTCGACGTACTGGCCGGTCTGGAGCAGGAACTCCCCGCCGACCAGGAGGCCCTGGCATTCGTATTAGTGCCCGGATGGGTCAGGGAGCCTTCGGGCGACGTGGTGACCAACCTGTACTTCGACGGTGCCGTCAAGACTCAGCCCGACTATCTGACACACCGCCTCAACAACGAGGGCGAGGACGAGGTGTGCCGCCGCATCGAGCAGATGCAGGGCGAAGGCCGGCTGAAGAAACTGCGCGTCATATACGTGCCCAGCTATCTGGACGGACACGACGGCGTGGTGGACATCACTTACTACGACCTGTTGCCGGCACTCGACCTGACGATGTTCCCCAGCTATTACGAGCCCTGGGGATACACCCCGCTCGAGAGCGTGGCGTTCGGAGTGCCCACCATCACCGACGACAAGGCCGGATTCGGACAGTGGGTGCTCGACAATTTTCAGAACGGGCTGATGAAGAGCGGCGTATATGTGGTGGACCGCACGGATTCCAACTACGACCGGGCCGCCGCGCTGATACGTATGGCCGCGCTGGAATACATCACCGAGGATGTCAGCCTCAGGCTCAAGGCACGCAACTTAGCGTTCCTAACCGCAGCCAAGGCCGACTGGAAATTCTTCATCCTCAACTACGACAAGGCATTCGAGATAGCGCTGTCGCGCAATGTGCGCCGATGATGCGTTAATGATAATGGCGTAAGGCATCGTTACTTAAAAAATATATACGCCAGGGCGGTGGATTTTCGAGGTAATTTTGCCGATTGATGAGGGAGCAGCCTCACGGCTGTGACCGAAGAAAGCGACAAAATTAACCGAAAAGACACCGGTCAAGGCACAAAATTAAAGAGAATTGTAAAAAACATTCTATAAAAATAGGCATGACCGAAAGAAATATTACCACAGGCTCGCAGCTGCACCTCATCTTTGGCCTTTTGACTCAGTCACATAGCCCGCTATGCTCCTGAGTCTGCAAGACCAAAGCTGAGGCACATCTGCGACCCTGGCGTATATATTTTTTAAGGAACGATGCCTTATAATAAATTAGATAACAACACTCAAAAACCAATATGAAACTCAAAGTAAGCAACACGAACACTCCCAACTGGCGCATGATGACAGTCAGTGCGGAGATCCCTGCAGAGCTGAAGCCCCTGGAGGTGATGTCAAAAAACCTGTGGTGGGTATGGAACAGCAAGGGTAAGAGCCTGTTCCGCGACCTGGACCACGACCTGTGGCGCGCGGTGGGCGAGAACCCCGTAATGCTGCTGCAGCAACTCAGCTACGAGCGTTACAACGAGATACTGAACGACAAGGCTCTGCGTGAGCGTATCGATGATACATACCGCGAGTTCAACGACTATATGAGCCAGCCTATCGACAAGAAGATTCCGTCGGTAAGCTATTTCTCGATGGAGTACGGACTGTGCAACTGTCTGAAGATCTACTCCGGAGGTCTGGGCGTACTGGCCGGCGACTATATCAAGCAGGCATCGGACTCGCGCGTGGACATGACCGCCGTAGGTTTCCTCTATAAGTACGGATATTTCTCGCAGAGCCTGGCCATGGACGGCCAGCAGATAGCCAACTACGAGAGCCAGAACTTCGACCAGCTCCCCATAGACCAGGTACTGGACGAAAACGGCCAGCCCATGATTCTGGAGGTTCCCTTCCCCGGCCGCATCATCTACTGCCACGTATGGCGCGTGAACGTGGGCCGCATGAAGCTCTACCTGCTCGACACCGACCTGGACAAGAACTCCGAGTGGGACCGTCCCATCACCCACAAGCTCTATGGCGGCGACTGGGAGAACCGCATCAAGCAGGAGTATCTGCTCGGCATCGGCGGTATCATAATGCTCGACAAGCTCGGCATCCACACACAGCTGTACCACTGCAACGAGGGTCACGCAGCACTGCTCAACCTGCAGCGTCTGGTGAACTACGTGCAGCGCGACGGACTGTCGTTCAACGTGGCTCTGGAGCTGGTGCGCGCATCGTCGCTCTATACCGTACACACCCCCGTGCCCGCAGGTCACGACTATTTCGACGAGTCGCTGCTCGGCAAGTACTTGGGTGAATATCCCGCCAAGTTGGGCATCAGCTGGGCCGACCTGATCAACATGGGCCGCGAGAATCCCGACACCAACGACCGCTTCTCGATGTCGGTGTTCGCGCTGAACACCTGCCAGGAGGCCAACGGCGTAAGCTGGCTGCACGGCGAGGTGTCGAAGAAGATGTTCGCAGGCATCTGGAAGGGCTACAGCCCCGAGGAGAGCCACGTAGGCTACGTTACCAACGGCGTGCACATGCCCACATGGGCCGCTTCGGAATGGAAGGCATTCTACGGCGAGCACCTCAACGCCGGCCTGTTCAACGACCAGAGCAACCCCGAGATGTGGGACGACATCTTCAGCGTGCCCGACGAGGACATCTGGGATCTGCGCATGACCATGAAGAACAAGTTCATCAACTTCGTGCGTCGCGACTTCAAGGAGAAGTGGCTGAAGAACCAGGGCGACCCCACGGAGGTGATGCGTGTGGTGGAGAAGATTAACCCCAATGCGCTGATCATCGGTTTCGCACGCCGTTTCGCCACCTACAAGCGCGCACACCTGCTGTTCACCGACCTTGAGCGTCTGGAACGCATCGTCAACAATCCCGCATACCCCGTGCAGTTCGTATTCTCCGGCAAGGCACACCCCGCCGACGGCGCCGGCCAGGGCCTGATCAAGCGTATCATAGAGATCAGCCGCATGCCCCAGTTCCGCGGCAAGATCATATTCCTGGAAGACTACAACATGATCGTGGCCAAGCGTCTGGTTACGGGCGTGGACATCTGGCTGAACACTCCGACACGTCCGCTGGAGGCGTCCGGCACATCGGGCGAGAAGGCCGAGATGAACGGCGTGCTCAACTTCTCCGTGCTCGACGGATGGTGGTACGAGGGTTACCGTTTCGACGAGAAGGCCGGCTGGGCCATCACCGACAAGCGCACCTTCACCGACCAGGGCCAGCAGGACAAGCTCGACGCAGCCACCATCTACTCGATGCTGGAGAACGAGATCATCCCGCTGTACTTCGCCAAGAACTCCAAGGGCTACAGCCCCGAATGGATACAGTATATCAAGCGCAGCATCGCCCACATCGCGCCTCACTTCACCATGAAGCGTCAGCTGGACGACTACATCAGCCGCTTCTACGAGCCTGAGGCAAAGCGCTTCGCCAAGCTGAGCAAGAACGACGCCGAGAAGGCCAAGGAGATTGTGGCATGGAAAGAGGAGGTTGCCTCCAAGTGGGACAGCATCCAGGTGATCAGCAGCGAGATCCACACCGTCAACGACGCAGCCGCCGGCCGTACCGGCGACCCGTTCACCGCAAAGGCCGTGATCGACACCAAGGGCCTGGGCGACTCGCTGGGCGTAGAGCTGGTGGTTTACCGCGAGATAGACGGCGAGGAGAAGTATGCCGAGCGTGAGGACCTGAAGGTGGTGAAGCGCGACGGCGACGTATACACCTACGAGCTGAAGAGCAAGATGCGCGAGGCCGGCGTGTTCCGTTACGCACTCCGCATCTATCCCAAGAACAAGGAACTGCCTCACCGTCAGGACTTCGCTTACATGCGCTGGATCTGATAAACAGTTTAAAGAGTTAAAAAAGTTTAGAAAGTTCAAGATAATAGTTTGGAATAAGGATTCAAACCAAGCGCAAAATTGAACATTGGTCATAGTTACACCGGGCGAACCATCAGGTCCGCCCGGCGTTATATTCGTAGGAACTTTCCGTATGGATTGATTACGGTAAATAATTACGAAAAGCTAAAACTACGAATGTTATGGATAAATCGAAGTACGATCAGTTGAAAGACGAGAAGGGTGTGGTGTTGGTGGAGTTTTATGCCAGCTGGTGCCCTCACTGCCAGCGCATGATGCCCGTCGTGGCCGACGTGAAGGTGCTTTTTACCGGACAGGTGCCGGTATATCAGTTCGACATAGACGAGAATCAACAGCTGGCATCCGAACTCGACGTGCAGTCCATACCCACATTCATCGTGTATAAGGACGGCCGGGAAACTTGGCGCGGCAGCGGTGAGATGGAAGGCGCCGTATTGGCCCAGCACGTGCAGCAAGCGTTATAAACACGTACAGCAAGCTATAAAAAATAAGCGTTATGAAAACCGGGGTCACCGTCTTCAGTGATTTTCTGAGCGCGCTCGGAGTGAAGCATACCGGCGCGGAATCGGACAAGGCGTTCAGGAACATGCCGTTCAAGTCCCTGTTCGGTTTCTCGCGACTGCTTAATTCCTACGGCATCAGGACCCGTGGAGTGAAGGTGACCGACAAGACCGACCTGTCCCGTATCCCCGTGCCGTTTCTGGCACAGGAGGGTACGGGCTTTGTCATAGTCACGGGAATAGAGACCGCGTCCGACGGCTCGCAGATCGTGGATTATATTTATTATCACCAGAAGAAGCGACGCGAGCTGTCGCTGTTCGCCCGGCGATGGAGCGGCGTGGCCCTGCTGGCTTATCCCGACCGCAATTCGGAGGAACCCTGTTACAGACAGCACCACCTGTTCGAGCTGGCCGAGACCGCCAAGGCATGGATCCTGGGATTCTGTTGCGTGGCGCTTGTGGCGTTCGGATTCTGGCGCAGCGGGTTGTGGCACGACCTGTCGGCGATATTCCTGCTCTGCATCGATCTGTTCGGTCTGTACATCACCTTCCAGCTGTTGCTGAAATCACTGAAGGTTAACGTCAAGACCGCCGACCGTATATGCGGAGTGCTGCAGAAGCATGGCTGCGACACCGTGCTGGAGCAGAAAGCCTCCAAATTTTTCGGTCTGTTTGGATGGGCCGAGGTGGGAGTGGGGTATTTCACCGTATCGCTGTTGACGATGCTCTGTTTCCCGGACATGATGCACTGGCTGGCCCTGGCCAACGGCTGCTGCCTCCCCTTTACGTTCTGGAGCATCTGGTATCAGAGATTCCGCATCCACACGTGGTGCACCATGTGCGTCATCACTCAGGGCCTGCTGTGGCTGCAGTTCTTCTGCTATCTGTCCGGAGGCTGGTGGCACGACATCTTCCCGCTGACGTTGCCGCTGTTCGCATTGCTGGCCGCATACGTCGCCGCGGTACTCGGCCTGAACAGAGTGTCTGAGTTTATTAACGCACGCATAGGAAAGTCATGAAAACAATACCTGAAATACAGTTTAAGGATGCCGAGGATCTGACTCCGTTGCAGATGAACGCCATACATTTCGACACGGGCGACCATTCGCAATATGTGGGCGACACATTGGCACAGGCCCCCAAGGCCGACAAGGTGCCACCGTACTCCCCGGACAATAAAACGCGATAAATTCACTATAATGCTATGAAACATATCATTGCAGTGTGTCTTTCGACGCTGGCCCTGACGGCGGGCGCGCAGACCGTAACGGACAGCGTGCCGCGCGACTCGGGGCTGGTGCGTATGGTGCGTTACAACGACACTACCGATGTGGCATACGTCACGCTACATGAGAATGCCCCTCATGTGGTCAATCTCAAGGATGTGCCCCGCTTTGCGGTCTTAGGCAAGGAGGGGCGTTTCTACATCGGTATCGGAGCCAACATAAAGGCCATAGGAGTGTACGACATAGGCAATCCGTTGCCCGACACGAACTATTTCATCACCTCGGCCATACCGATGGACACGCGTCCCGGCAATAAGGCGCAGTTCCGGTTCTCGGCTGCCCAGAGCAACGTCTACATGAACGTCGTGGCTTTGCCCGGAGGTGAAAACCAGCTTGGCGCATACGTCTCGCTCAATTTTCTGGGCAAGAACTATGCCCCAACGCTTCATCTGGCCTATCTGAAATACCGTAACATTACCGCCGGGTATTCCTATACCATTTTCGGGGATGTGGCGGCTGCTCCTGCTACCATCGACTTTGAGGGACCTAATGCCATGCCGTTCATACCTCACGGCATGATAGCTTACGAGCCCCGGTTCGGACGCGACGGCATGTGGCAGGCCGGCGTGGGAATAGATATGCCCGAGTATTCATGCACAAACGCCGCACGAACCGAGACGGTGACGCAGCGTGTACCCGACATCCCGTTCTATATCCAGCGTTACTGGGCCGGAGGCAAAGGCTGGGTGCGTCTGTCGGGTATGATACGTAACCTGTATTACCGCAACATGGAGTCGAACCGGAATATAGACAAGGTGGGCTGGGGCGTGAAGGTGAGCGGCACCACTCCGATTGCGGGTGGTCTCTCGGCCTCGTATATGGCTATGTACGGGCAGGGAATAGCGAGCTATATCCAGGATCTGAACGGCGAGGGTATGGATCTGATGCCTATGGGTTCGGACACATCGCGTCTCGGACTTACGGAGGCGTGGGGAGGATATGCCTCGCTGCAGTATCAGTTCACACCGAAACTGTTCGCCACGGCTACCTACAGCCATGTCCGTGCGTATGTCGACCGGTTCGACGATGCGGACTCGACATGGGGTTCGACCTACAAGTACGCTCAATATGTGGCCGCCAACATGTTCTATAATATCAACTCCATCGTGCAGGTAGGCGTGGAATACGACTACGGGCGCCGCGTCAACTACGACGGCAGGCAGGCTCACGACAACCGGCTCCAGGCCATGCTGCAGGTCAGCTTCTAAAACAGGTCGGTGATTATGTCGTCGGATAGCATGACTCCGTCGCGGGTCAGGGAGAGGTGGCGGTGGTCATCGCTGAGGAGCCCGCGGGCTATGATGGGCGCGGCGCGACGCATCAACGAGTCGAGAGCTGACTGACCGAACTTTTCAGCAAATTCAGCAAGGTCGAGCCCCTGGCGCGTGCGCAGTCGCGTCATGATCATCTCCTCACGAAGTGCCTCGGAATCGAGGTGCTCGGTGGTGTAGTGGGAGGAGTGGGAGGATTGGGAGGAGTGGGAGGATTGGGAGGATTGGGAGATTTGGGAGGATTGGGAAAGGTAGGAGAGGGAGGAGACGTAAAGGGGGGCGTCGGGGAGGTTGCTGCGTCGGGTGCGGTGGCCGTCGTAGCTGTGGGCGCCGGCGCCGAGTCCAAGGTAGGGGACACCCTGCCAGTAGGCCGAGTTGTGTTGAGATTCACTACCGGGCATTGCCCAGTTGCTGATTTCGTAATGTATGTAGCCATTCTGCTCTAATGTGTCGCAGATGGCGCGGAACATATCGACGCTCAGCGTTTCGTCGGCCTCCTGTATCTTGCCTGAATCGCGAAGGCGCGTCAATGCCGTGCGCTCCTCGTACATCAAGGAATAGGCAGAGATATGCTCGGGACGCATCTGCATCAATCCATCGAGCGTTTGCCGTAATGAATCCATAGTCTGTCCGGGAAGTCCGAACATCAGGTCGAGGCTGATATTGTCGAACAGCGGTCGGAGTATGCCGTACGCCTGTATCGCCGTTGCGGCGTCATGCCGACGCCCTATAAACTTCAGTTCCGAATCTATCAGTGACTGCACGCCCATGCTGACGCGGTCGACCCCGGCAGCCCGCCATGCCTCGGCTTTCTCCTGCGTCACATCGTCGGGATTAACCTCGATGGTGAATTCCGACGGCTTGCGTTCCGTCATGCCGATTATGCCGTCGGCGAGACGCCGGAATTCGGGTAGAGGAATCAGCGAAGGAGTGCCGCCCCCTATATATAAGGTATATCGGTCGGCGTCGCGCAGTGTGTCGCCTTCCGGACCGTCGAGACGCTGACGCAATTCCGCCAGCAGCGCCGAGACGTATGCCGGCCAGTCCGCGCGGATCACCCCTTCGGTATAGAAATCACAGTACAGACACCGTCGCGCACAGTACGGTATGTGAACGTAAATCCCCGCACTGTGTCCCGGTCTGACAGTAGGACATTCTTTATTTTTCATACATTCGGACATAAAGGCAAAATTAAGAAATATTTCAGACATGAGATAATAATAAAGGGTTTTAGTGACAGTAGACAAGGCTCATTTCATTAAAATTACATAGACTTAATAAGAAATGCCTCTCACAATACGCCCTCTTTTTCATCACAACGGACGTATTGCCTCGGAGAGGCTGTTTCTCGTTAACCCCACGATGGCTGGAGGAAGCGAAGCGTCCCGACAGCCTTCGTGGGGACAGACTGATGAGGCACAGCTTGGTCGGAGACCATGCCGCTCGTCTGCAGCCCGCTTTCATATCGAGGAGTACAGAGACATGGTCTCCGACCAAG
>DESI01000066.1 GCA_002361235.1 Porphyromonadaceae bacterium UBA3318
TGTTTTAGCGGACAGTAATATTATCAATTATTCTATCGAATAAATAGTATGCAGCAAACAGCATCTTTGTATTAGTTGCCATTGGCATATCATTGGGCAGTTCATAGTTAAACATTGAAAAGAAACTATATGGATTTACATTTTGTCCCATACATGCCTGTTCAACCTTTTTGATTAAATATCTTTGCCATTTAATCAACAGTATCATTAATCTTGCAGCTGCTTCATCATGCACATTTGGTTTCTCTGAATTGAGGGCTTTTGAGAAACACAAAAAGGCATTTTCGGCTCGAACCTCCTGTATATCCTGATCCGGTTCTTGAAAGCCAAGACATACTTGAAAGACTTTCCCTATTAGAAGAGGACTATCTATAGTTAGGAGTTCTAATGGTTTATGAACAAAATAGTTGTATATCTCATTGGCATGATGTTCCAGTGTAGAATAATCCCGCACGCCAAATGCCGTCCATGCCATTATTGCATTATAGCTTAGATAATTATCCATAAATAATTATTTAGTAATTGAGTCCACTTTAAAGTGGACTCAATTTTGATTATATTCACTTTTGATTATATTCACTCAGAAAACTTTATACGATAGTAATACATATCTGTATCTTGGGGATTTACTATGATGTATGCTATCGTTTCCCCTTGCTGCTTCGAAATCATAAACAGATTAATTTTACCATCTTCGAATCCGCTATGAGTGATTGGCAACTCCTCGATAATCTCATTACCTCGCACCCTTGCAGTTTGGGAAACCTCTGCTCTTTCATCTTTGTGATAAAAAGCGCCCGTTATTTTGAATTTAGCGAGCAAAAAATTGATTCCAAGATTCTTGTCGAATACATTAACACGGATTAGCCCGTAGGGAAATACTCTTGTTATAGATGCCGTAGCGTCTGAGAGTATTGATGTTTTTTCGACTCGTTCTTCAATTGCATTAATATAATAACATCTTTCAACTGTAACATTATTGAAAAATGCCATAAATGTACCGCCTTCGCTGATTTCTTTTATAGATTCTTCCATTGTTTTACGCTGTTTAATCTGATAGATCCAGCATTATTGTATTATTGTTCCCAAGTAGCCCAACTCGAGAGTAATACAAGAGAGGCGTGGGCTGATATGCCACGCCTTTACAGATAGGTGGTAGGAAAACCTGTATATGAAGATGTGGAAATAACAGCTCCACGCCTTATGGCATGAAGACTGTTATGGCTTTCTCTTGCATATACCAGGATGTAAGTTTCCTACGCTTTATCCGTACAAGCAGAAGACATAACGCCTCTATTATCAATATGTAATGGATTGGCTTCGGCCAATCCAAAGGCAAAGTTAATAAAAACATCTGAGACTTCATACTTTATATGTGATTTTTTATGACATTGCATTAGAATGGCAATGGAAAAGACAGATAAATCAATATTTTAACTAGTTATATTTCATGATAATGGAGTATCGGTAACCACAGAAATATGCGTTAATCATAAAGTAATTCTGCATTAAATAAAAAAGAGCGGTCTTGTGACTGCTCTTTCCGACCGGGCGAAACCGATTCCTAAAATCGTTGCTCGCGCAAGCGAAGTGTTTATTTTCAAGGGAAACTTTTTTTGTAGATGTAGGAATAGTAAACATCATGGATTCCACACACTTTTAACAAGACTTTCCTATAATAAGCTTTTATTTTCAGCCTCTTATGAATATTGCGCCGGGCTCGCGGAAAGTTATTGGAATGCAATAGTGTAAGTCGCTCTTTCGGGGTGTGAGGTATTTGACGCGGAAGTTGGGCAACGCATTGACAAGTCTTAGGGCCTCTTGATTTGCCGCCTCGTTTTTGCTGGGGCGTCTGATTGTCGCGTCGCTTATCGAGCCGTCGGGATGAACGGTAAAGTCAACAATTACCCGTTCGGAACCTTTGTAACCTTCAGGCACCTGGAGGTTGGCATCAATCCATTCCTTTAGTTTTCCGTTGCCTCCGGGAAACTCACAGCGTGGGTCAAGGTTTATAAACAGTTTTTTCATTTTCGCCTTAATGCCGGCAACGGTTTCGGGCGACACCGTCAGGAACACAGCCCGGTTGCCGTACTCGTCGTTTTTCACCTCCATCTTCTGGATTGAGTCTGCCGATACCATGTCAAGGCAGGCCCCTGCTATCCATTCGTTGTTGAAATAGTAAAATACGGTTTCTGTGTCCTTCTCGGTGAGGGGGAACTGAATTTCTCGTACAGTGCTGTCATTCACGCAGCGATCCTGCGCGAACGCCACACACGCCTGGACGATAATCGCTGACACTAATAATAACTTCTTCATATAACCTATTTTACATTGTTAAACCGTGCAGAAGCCTGACTTTGATGTTCCTCCCAAAATTTCATTGCCGTGCTTGCCATAATATTACTCATTACTGATTTTAGCCTACCGTAATAATGGGCTTGCCGAAGAAAGTGGATAGCATAGCGAGTGTGGCGATGGTGAAATTGTGCTCGCCGCTCAGCCATTTAGTGATTTCGCTGGGTCTGCGTCCGAGGGCATCGGCAAACTGTTTCTTCGATAAACCTTTTTGTCTCATCAGTGCATCTATGCGATCGGATATTTCAAAAGATAGGTCAACCTCTGCCTGAATGTTTGCCGGAATCGGGCCGAGCATTTCTTCGAGTGTTCTGGTTGTGCGCTTCATAATTCAAATATATTGTCAGTTTCTATTGTCGATTCGGTAATATTTACGTTGCCGAGAGCAACTTCTTGCCGGAGTAGTTGCTCGAATTTTTGTAAGGTCATCACATACCCGTTAAGGAGTGTGTCATCTTCATATCGTTGAGATGTTTTTACGCCACCATTGCCCAATATCAGTATCTTGTCCGACAGTCGCAGACAGTAGAGGCGCAATTTGGATGATGTCACAGGCAGTGCTACAACAGAATCATTCATTTTGCCCTCTGTGCGGAAGTATCGTTCCATCGCACCATTCTTGGCAATGCGTTTGATAAATGCTGCGATCCGAGAGAAATCTTCGCTGTACTCGGCATCTTCTCTGAATTTGGTGACAAATTTTTCAAATTCAGATTCGACATCGCGGAGAAACTGCAATGTATAGATTGTACAGTTCTCGCCATCCTGGATAAGATATAATTCTACTTCGCTCATGGATGGGTAATATATGTAGATTTAATATTATAACGCAATACCCCAATAAATATTTCACTTTAAAATGAAATATATGCAAAATTGTCAGTCAGTCGCGCATGCGGTTGCGGAAGCGGAGGGGCGTCATGCCGGTCTGCTTGCGGAAGATGCGGCACAGGTACGACGGGTCGTCGTAATGAAGGCTCTCGGCTATCTGCTTTACGGTCAGGTCGGTGGTGTCGAGCAGGTTCTTGACCACCAGGCCGATTTGTATGTTGATCTGTTCCTTGGCCGTGGTGCCGAAATATTTCCGGTTGATGATGTTCAGGTAATTGGGGGTGATGTTGAGCCTGTCGGCATAATAAGCCACGTCGTGATGCCTGGCGTAATGCCGGGTGCACTTATAGGCATGCTGTTCAATTCCGTGCTGAATATATGCGACGGCATGTTCGTGGGTCACGGCGTGGGCAGCAACGCCCTTGCGGCCATCAACATCGTGGCCCCGCTGTTTCTGGTATGCACCGGAATCGGTCTGATGTTCGGCATCGGCGCCTCCGTAATCGGAGGCATACAGCTGGCCGAGGGCAACGTCAAGGCCGCACGTATCATAATGACCCAGGCATATATAGCCGGAGGTGTCATATTCGGCATCGTCATACCGGTGTCGCTGCTATTTGCGCGTCCGCTGCTGTATGCGTTGGGATGCAGCGAGGCTCTGGAGTAGAACGCAACGGACTATCTGCTATGGCTGCTGCCCGGTCTCCGAAATTCTTACACTGACGGTGATAGCCATCCTTTATCTGTGGCAGCACAGACGGCATAGCCTGCAGACGGCGGAGTAACCTTTGTATAGGCTGTGAAGCGTGGCTGATTATCATGGTTTTGTGATAAAGTTAATTGATTTTGTCGCATTGTTAATCGCATTTTAGGTATTGTTAACTCTTTTTTTGTCAAAATAATGATATGATAACGAGCAATTAATTACCTTTGCGATACAAACCGTAAATACAATCGGCACATGAAACGCATCATCACCTTATTGCTGTTGGGGCTGTGCATATCCGTAGCACCGCCGCCCACCGAAGCCCAGTTCCTGAACAAACTGAGCAAGGGCCTGAACAAGCTGAACAATGCCCTTGAGAAAGTAGACAAGAAAGTAAAGAAAGAGAAAAACACTAAAAAGACGGAGAATACGCAGGAACGTTCCGATGTCTCCGCGCAGTCTGCGGCCAACGTGCAGCCGCAGCCGGCTCAAATAGACGACTCCGACTGGGAGAAGGTGGAGGAAGGGGGAGTGTACCCGTACATCACTTCCGGCACCAAGTACATGCACCTGAATGACATCTACGGCGACACGTTCTCGGATGTGCATGAGGGAATATTCTGGGTGAAAAAGGACAACCGGTACGAGTTCTGGACCATCGACGGCCGCAAGCTGTTCGGCAACGACTGGGAGAACATTCGCTATGGGGGCGAGACGCCTAAATTCAACGGCGGGGTGGCTGTGGCGCGTCGTGCCACGCCCAATGCTTCGGGTAAGAAACCGATATGCCTGTTGTACCGCGACGGAGCGGTGCGCGAGCTGGACGCTTCGTGGGAGGATGTGACGCAGTTCTGCGACGGACTCGCGCTGGTAAAGAAGAAGGTAAACTACAAGGACACATATTTCTATATCAATCCGCGTGGCGAGAAGGTGTTCCCCACGCTGCAGGTGTATTGGGAGAGCAACTATAAGGACAAGAGCGCGGTGCGTCCCCTCAGCGACGGACTGCGCGCGTACGCCGCAGAGTATCATAAATGGGGCTACATGGATGCGCATGGCAAGGTGGTGTTGCCGGCCAAATATTACGAGGCGCGCGATTTCCACGAGGGCTATGCCTGGGTGGGCGTAGGCGATAATCCCGCTATAGCCGGAAACATCAAGTATAACCTGATCGACACCAAGGGCAATGTGGTGTACACTACCGAGCGGCCCTCGTCGGAGCGTGAACTGTCCGATGTGTCCGACGGCATCTTCTATCGGGAGAAAGGCAGCGACGTCTATTATTATGACATCAAAGGCAACGAGTTAGGCGTGTTTGAGGCAGGCAACCGCTTCTACGACGGTTATGCGTTCGTGGTGCCCAAGGAGCAGCGCGAATTTACCAACATCTCGACTGCGCTGGTCAATACGAATTGCCGGATTGTGAAGCGTATCAGCGATGATGTCGTGGCCGCTTACATCACGGAGGAGAACGGTCCGGTGTTCGAGCCGTACGGTCTGGCTACGGTGTATTGCGACGCCCGCAGCTTGATCATAGACCCCAAGGCTAATGTCGTGGTGAAGGCGTACGAGAATTACAAGACCAACACCAAGATAAACAGTTTCAAGCAGCTGACTGCGTGCGGCTATGCGCGTGTGACGGACATGACGGTAAACGGCGTGGGTTTCCGAGGCATAATGCGTGCGGACGGTATGCTGGAGTGGCTATTCTCCACCGACGGCAAAGGGGATGCGGAAAAGTATCTGCCGAAAGAACCGGAGCCTATCGAACCGGAACCTGAGCCCGAACCGGAACCGGAGCCCGAGCCGGAACCCGGTCCATTCCCGTGGCCGCCGGTAATCAAGGTGATTGACGGCAATCAGCCGCCCGAAGGCCCGACCAAAGTAATTGAGAAGACTTACAAGGTCACGCTGACCACTCAGGGAAGCGGTACGGCCACGCTGTCGGCTACAGGGCCCTTCAAGTATGGCGACCTGGTGTCGATTAACGCCGTGCCGGCCGAGGACTGGGCCGTCGGCAACATCGACATACAGGGTGACGGCGCCGGTTATCTGGACGGCGGCAAACCGATGACCGTTACATCCGACCTGGCAGTCAAGGTGGTGTTCGTCAAGAAACCGGATCTGACCAAGCCGGAGGTGGTGGGTATCTATCAGGGCCTCAAGGACTATTATTTCAACGACAAGACGCCCACTCCGATTGACGTCTATGCCGAGATCAGCGAGAATCCCGATGTGGCTACGCCTTACGGTCAGAACACATACGGTTTCATGGTGATGATGATAGACCCGACCGTGCGCCTCATGGGCAACGGTGCGTCGGCCTACATATTCGGTCTGCCGCTGAAGATATCGGGTTATCAGCATGAGCCGTCGGGCGACGAATGGCTGGTGTGTGACGGCGGAGCGGTTTCGGCTCACGACATCAGGATAGAGACGGGCAATCCGATCGCCGGCCTGATGTACAAGCTGATGATGACAATGGACGGCACCGGCAACATACAGGGATTGCCGCGCCGTTACCGCATCCATATCGATAAGCGCGACAAGGAAACGGGCGAGATTACCTTAGGACGCCTGGAAGTATTCTCCATCAAGGCCGGCGGCTGGGTGCCCGGCGGCGACGAATCGGTGGAGAACAATAAGAAGGGTATGTTTATAAGCGTGCGAGAAAAAGGCTGGCCGGCCGACACATATCAAGGCGTGGTGATAAAGCCGGCGCAGAAGCGCAACGACGTGTACTGGTACGCCCCCGAGAAGTGGTACTCCAGCCCCTCGCTGTATCAGGCCGTGATCGAAGCCATGCGCAACACCTACGGCTCCTTCAAGACCGATGTCGAGCAGCTGTTCGACAACAACAGCCCCCGGAAATAGTCCGAAGGCGCAGGAATCGTTATAATCATAAAGAGGACCGGTCAATCAAATGGCCGGTCCTCTTGACATTCTTCGTCGGTTCGAATAGTGGCGCAGGCTCTCGGTAGCCGCACACTCTTAATATTGCTCGAAATTGTAGACTACGCCTTTCGATACTATGCCTTCTTCATCCATTCCGGTGACATGGGAAATGATGAAGGGCTTGTCCAGTTTTTCTGCGGAATTGCCATCCATGTCGCATGATTCTGTGACCAGAATATTAGCCGGCGTGCTTATCCCCTTGAAGTATGATTCGAAGGAATTGGAGCGACCGTTGGCGTCGGTGGTCATTTCCGTCTTGCAGATGATGACCGGCCCCAGAAAAGTCTTGGACGGATATAAGAAGTTCCAGGAGGTGGTGTAGCATTTCTCATTGCTTCCCTTGCCTTTGCACTCGGTGGCGGCATACGCAGCGGAGGAATCCTTGAAGCTGATGTACAATGGAGATCCTTCCATAAGGAAACTGCCCTCGGAAGCCACGGACGACGAAAGCCATGCAGCGTCACCGGTGAAGGGATTGCGTATTTTCAGCCAGTCACCCTCTTGTCCCAGCATTTCGAAGCAGTCGTTGTAGAATGCTTTTCCCACGATAGCGGCCGAGGTGGAAGGCTGCTGGCGGATGTTGGCCGTAGCCGATGAAACGAACACTGCGTCGACGTCTGTTTCCTGTGCGGAAGCGGAGAATGCCGTAATAGCCATTACGATGGCTGCGGAAAGAACGGCTACTGTTGTCTTGAAATTTGCCATAAGGTAAATTTTTCGTTAGTTAGAGTATGATTGTCGCGCAAAAGTATGCAAATTATTCGACATCCGCAAATCCCCTCTTGTCTCTATATAAATTGGATTATATTCAGTAAAGTTTGTCAGTTTCGCTTGTTTGTTGTAACTTTGTAGATAGCAATATGTTGAGGTTGATATGACGATTGACGATATAAAGGCGCTGATTGCTTCGGATGAGTCGCGCACTCTGGAGCTGAAGAAAAGTACCGGAGAACTTAAGGACGGTATGCATGCGGCATGTGCGTTTCTGAACACAGAGGGCGGTTGGCTTATATTCGGTGTTACTCCGAAGTCATTAAAAATTATCGGGCAGGAGGTTACTGATAAGACGAAACAGGAAATAGCTCAAGCCATTGCAGGTCTGGCGCCGGGTGTGTATATGCGTCCGGATTATATCGATGTGCCCGAGTATCCGGGACATCAAGTCATAGCCATGCATTTTGACGGATGGGTTTGGGGCGAGCGTCCACATACGTTTCACGGTTGCCCGTATTATAAAGTGGAAAGTACCACGCAGATTATGCCTCACGATATGTATGACGAACGAATACGGGCATTTGAGCCTAAAACATATTCGTGGGAGATGCGCCCGGCCAGCGGAGTGGCTTTTGATGACCTGAACGAGAAGCATATCCGCGGATGTATCCGCATGGGGGTGGAGGGAGGCCGTATCCCTGCAAGTGCGTTGAGTGCGCCAATTTCTGATACGTTGTCTAAATGGAAGCTGTTGAAGAATGGGATTCCTACTAATGGCGCAGCCATGTTATTTTCAAATAATGTGGATGAGTACGACAATTTCAAGATCAAGATGGCTCGTTTCTTGGGTACGGACAAGAATGAGTTCATCGATGAGATGCGTGTGGAGGGAAATTTCTTTGACCTGCTTGACGCGGGTTTGGCATTCTGTTTCAAGCATCTTAACCTGAGCGGTAAAATCACGAACCGCAGTCTTCAGCGGGAAGAACGGCTTGAAATACCATATAAGGCTCTCCGCGAAGCTATTATAAACTCGCTGTGTCATCGCCAATGGGAGAAACATAATCTGATGAATAGCATCGCCATCTATGATGACCGTGTAGAGATCGGCAATCCAGGCATATTCCCGTCTCAGATAACTCCGGAAAATATAAAGGGACCACATGATTCATATCCATACAATGTGAAGATGGCAGAAGTGCTGTATCGTTCCATGTGGCTTGAAAACTGGGGCTCAGGCGCCAGACGTATCATGGAAGCCTGTGAGGAGCAGGGGGTGGAGGAACCGACCTGGCGTTGGGACGGAGGTTTTGTCTACGTTACCTTCAAGCGACCCGCAAAAGGGCTATCTGTTGATACGGTAAACAATAATCCCGATTCAAATGATGAAGGTAAGGGAGGCAAGTACGACCCAAGTATGGCCCAAGCACGGCCCAAGTACGACCCAAGTACGACCCAAGTACGTAGAATGATAATATTGATGGATGATGATTATATGTCTCTTAGAGATATAATGGCACTCTTTAATTTAAATAGTGCAAAAAGGTTTAGGGAGAATTATATTAATCCGGGAATAACAGATGGTGCTTTGGAACGACTTTATCCGAATCAACCCCATCATCCAAAACAGCAATATCGTCTGACGGAGGTTGCTAAAGAATGGAAATCTAATGCAAAGCAATGATAAAAAAGCCGTATAAATTGTTCCCGTTTCTTTAAGGATGAACGGGTTAAATGTCGTTCTTTTTGCGGCGGGAGGTGTAGATCATGTAGATGCCTAACAGGATGAAGGCGGAGAGGATAAGCAGCATCTCGGTGACGTGCTCGAGGGGCGCGACCCAGATTTCCTGAAACAGATTGTTGCGGCCCATTATCTCGACGGGGGTCCAGAACACGATGACGGTGGCGATGGACATGCGCAGGTTGGCTCCCCATGAGGGTATGCGCAGCTGACGGGCGAACATGAAGCAGGTTCCGATGAAACATCCCACGCCTACCAGAATGGTAACGGGATGACTGTCGCCTAAGAGCACCGGGTCGTAGCAGAACATCAGCAGCAGGTACGACGCCCACATTATCATGTTGAATTCCATGAATGTCACGATCGAGACGTGGCGTGTCATGGGGCGGGCGCAGATTTCGTTTTTGCGTCCTCTCAGCAGCTGACGCTGACACCAGTTGATGAAGTTGCAGCCGTTGCGTGTGCTGAACGTGTACATCACCATTATCAGCATGAAGAAGCCGAACGACGCGGGCAGAATCAGATATTCGGGCTTGGTCACGACTTCGCCCGTGACCGGGTCGAGCATCGGCTGCGTGCCGAACCTGTTGGCGAAATACATGAACAGGAATTCCACCCAGCCGGTCCAGAACAACAGACCGCCGATCAGTCCCCACAGCGTCTGGTGCGTATCACCCTTGGCGAAAACGCCGCGGATGGCCATCAACATACCGACCAGACCCATGGCAAAAGCCGAATAATGCAGAGCGGTGGGTTGCATGAAATGTTCCATCAGGATCATCAGCGCATGGCCCAGCGGCATCAGAAACAATACGATGAGGAAAGAGCTTATGGCTTTGAAAGGATATTTTTTCTTGGTCTGTGACTTCATGTCTGTAATATTGAATGATGATTACGGAAAACTCTTTGATAAATTCGACGGCAAAATTACAAACATGGCGTTGTCTCCGCAATCCTCTGAAATGAGTATTGTCAGTATAGCGGGAATTTCATAACTTTGCGGCTCGATGACGAAACGATTTCATATAACATGGCGCGGATTGCATCGCTGGCTCGGGCTGGTGATGGCGGTGCTGATGCTTGTGTTCTGCGTGTCGGGTCTGATACTGAATCATCGGGATCTGGTATCAGGATGCGACATCAGCCGTAAGTTGCTGCCGTCTTCATACCGGATCAAGGACTACAACAACGGCGTGGTCCGGGGTACGGTGAGGTCGGGCGGCGACACGGTCCTGCTGTTCGGCAATGCGGGGATATGGCTCAGCGACACGTCGCTCAGCAATGCCCGCGACTTCAATGCGGGTTTCCCTAAAGGAATGGACGGGCGCAATGTGCGCAACGTGGTGCGTACACGCACGGGCGAGCTGTATGGTGCCGCACAGACCGGCCTGATGCGTCATGACGGAGAAAGGTGGAGGCCGGTCAGGCTTCCCGGCAATACGGAACGCGTTACCGATGTCGCATTGTTGCCCGACAGCACCGGCGTGCTGGCTCTGACCCGTTCGGACGTTTATGTAAAGTCTGCGAATGATGCCGTATTCAGAAATGTCGGCCTGAAGGCTCCCGCGGGGGCAAAGAATGAAGTGACGCTGTTCAAGACGGTATGGCATCTGCACAGCGGCCGGCTTTTCGGTTTGCCCGGAGTATTGATTGTGGATGCGCTTGCCATAGTGTTTGTTTTTCTGAGCATTACAGGTATAGTAATCTTCATTTTGCCATATTCCATACGCCGGAGCGCGGTGGCTAAGGTGAAGCGTCAGGCAGGATGGCTGAAATGGAATTTCAGATGGCATAACAGCGTGGGTTACTGGACCATCGGTCTGACGTTGCTGATAGCGGTGACCGGGGCGTGTCTGCGGCCGCCGTTGATGGTGCCGTTGGCCTTAAACCGGTCCAAGGCTATTCCCGGCACGACGCTGGATCGTGACAATTTCTGGCACGACCGCCTGCGGGCTATCCGATGGGACAGCATGTCGGGCCGCTGGCTGCTGTCCACATCCGAGGGATTCTATACGGTTGACGGGGGGTTTCACGCCGCGCCCGAACCGTCAGGAGCGAAGGTGACACCGCCGGTCAGCCCAATGGGAGTCACCGTATTCGAGGAAATGGAGCCGGGCAGGTGGCTGATCGGCTCATTCAGCGGTATGTATGTGTGGGACATGCGGTCGGGCAGAATCCATGACTGGTTTACCGGACAGGAATACAGGAAGAAAAAGCCGGGGCCGCCTATAAGCGATCATCTGGTGGCCGGTTTTACTCAGGACGTGTCCGGTTTTACTCAGGACGTGTCCGGCGGCAATATCGTGGTGTTCGACCATTACAAGGGTGCGGTCGGATTGCCGGAGATGCCTAAGGTGCTGAGTCGACAGCCGATGTCTCTTTGGAACGTAGCACTGGAGGCGCACAGCGGCCGCCTGTACGACAGTCTGTTGGGTCCTGTCTCCGTACTCTTTATTTTCCTGGCCGGCGCATCGTGTGTGCTGGTGCTCGTATCGGGCTGGAAGATGACCCGCCGCAAAAAGAAAAAGCACTGAAGTAAAAAATAGGCATTGCATAGTGGCTCGCACACTCCGACGTTAGTTGCGCGGGCACTCCGTGTCGCGCGACCGGGGGCGGTGTTCCGTTAAAAGGTAATTAATTCAACTTTCGCATGTTTGAATTATAAAGATTTTCAAGGCATGGAACCGACGGCAAAGCGAGGCTTTTAGCCCACACTGAACTGACAGATATACACAGAACTGACTATTTGACAGATACTGCGAGTCGATACCTCGGAGAGGTTGTTTCTCATTAACCCCACGATGGCTGCAGGGCGCGAAGCGTCCCGACAGCCTTCGTGGGGTTAGTCCGGCTCGGTATAGCTTGGTCGGAGACCATGCCGCTCGCCTTAAGCAACCTAATCCTTGATCAGACTGGATACACATCAGGCAGTACAGCGGCATGGTCTCCGACCAAGCTGTATCATGCCCGACTGACCCCACGAAGGCCAGTGCCAGCTGAAGCTGTCCCCGACCATCGTGGGGTTAATGAGAAACAGCCTCTCCGAGGCACCACATTCCTAATAGAAAAATAATCTACGTAATAGTTCTGTGACTTGCCTTTCTTTATATTCCTTATAGTGAATATACGAAACTTGAATAGCGTAAATTTCAGTGATTTAGGTTGTATTTATCTTGTACTGGAAAAATTTCTGCATATTTTGTTTGAATGTCGGAAAATTATTTGTAGTTTTGCAGTCGCAGACCGCAGCGCAGAGGCCCCGGTCGGGGATGAAGTGCGGCGGGAGCGCGAAGTCGTTCGGAAATTTAACAGTTTCAGAGGCTTCGGGACATAATATTGAATAGCGTTTATCCGCGCTGATTCTTGACAAGCAGAAATTTCTCGCAAAGATTTCATATTCATGTCAAGGGTTGGGCAACGGTAGATGCCTGCGGTGATGTAATGTACGCGTTCGGAACCATATCCGTGAGGATATGTCCGGATGCTTAGATTGCATATACTGGCGTAGGGCTTCTGCGTTGCCGTCCGACATGAATAGGGCAATGCGAGAAGCCTCTGCTTGTAGGACGGTAACAGATACAGATTCCTACGCTATTCTTTTTATACTGACCTAACGCCAACGAGGGGAGTCCAGCGGCACAATAAATCCCATGCAGCAAACTATACGATTGTATTTGGATGCCAAACTTCTCACAACAGATGAAGTTGCTCTTAAAAAAATCGTTGGTCTTCTATCGGAACTGGAAGACAAAGGCTTTTTGAAAGATAGTCGAATCGTATTTGATTCAACCCAAGAGAATGAAGTCAAAGACATTTTTGACAGACACATACCATTGACACACACTCCTAAATCGGAAATCAAATGAAACCAATTATTCAAAAACTCTGGATGTTCATAGCGGTGTTATGCGCATCCCTCTCCGCTACCGCTTACGACTTTCGGTCAGGCGGTTTGTATTACAACATTCTGTCGGAGGAAGAACGTACGGTTGAAGTTACATACTTTGTTTCTGATGAGAATCATAATGCTTCCTATGTCAAGGGAGACATAGAACTTCCCAAAAAGGTGATTTATAGTTCAAAAACCTATATATTACTGTCCGCTAAACTTT
>DESI01000008.1 GCA_002361235.1 Porphyromonadaceae bacterium UBA3318
AGCTCCACCTATCTTGGTGAACCCGAATACGAATGGCCGCCTGTCACACCGATTGCCACTGACAATGTGTATATTCTCGGAGATGCGAGCACGGCCGGCTGGGGATTTAGCGACAACTGCCGCTGCACCAAGGAGAGTGAGTATATCTTCGTTTACGAAGGCAAGCTCAATACCGGAAGTATGCGTGCCTCCGCAATCGCTGACTGGGGTGCGCACATACGCCCGAAGATTGAAAATCTCGAAGTCGGCAAGGACGGATGCAAGAATAATGAATTCGTCAATGTGTCAACTCCCGATTTCAACTGGAAAATAGTTGACGCCGGCACATACCGCATCACGTTCGACCTTGAGAAGTGGACGGTGAAATTCGAATATCTGGGCAACTAAAAACTAAAACAAGATGATAAAGAATCTCATAATATCAGGCATAATAGGCTGCACATTCCTCGGAATGTGCGCCTGCCGGGAAGACTACTCGGACATGAAGCTTCCCAACCAGCACGAGCATCCGAAGATGGAGGATGTCGGCAACATACACAAATTCAAGGCGCCTCTGTACTGGAGCGTTTACGAGCGTGCATACGCACTCGACGGCCAGGTGTGGGAGGACCGCAACATTCCCCTGTCGGAATGGGAGGCCAATTTCGACTGGGTCGCCAAGGAACTGAAGCCTTACGGCTATGACATGATATGCACCGACGGCTTCCTGCCGATGAACTGCGAAGGGGGCCAGCCGTACATGACGCGACTCGGCCAGGTGCCGATCAAGGACCTTATCGCGGCGGCGAAGAAGCGCGGACTGCGCGTGGGTATCTACGACAGCCCGCTGGAGGTATGGGGCGATCTCGACAACCTGATTCCGGGCACGGAATATACCGTAGGGTCGCTGCTGTACAACAAGGAAATCGACCAGGTGCTTCACCCCAAGGTGAAGGACAAGTGGCATACCTACATCGTGTTCTCGCATCCGGGAGCCAAAGAGTATATAGACGGATTCTTCAAGCATTACAGCGAACTGGGTGTGGAGATGATCCGTATAGACTTCCTGTCATGGTTCGAAGACGGATACTTCCGTCTGTCCGAGGGCTTTGTAGGCAAGGGCTACGGACGTCAGACGTATGCCGACGCGCTCGCCTACATCTGCAAGACGGCGCAGAAATACGGGATGTTCCTGTCGCTGGTGATGCCCCATCTGTATAACGATGCGGAGGTGGAGAGCCGTTACGGAAACATGGTGCGTATCGTGAACGACACCTTCAACGGCGGCTGGGGATTTACGTCGGGCAAGGAACCGGGCAAGGCCTGGCTGTCCTGGCCCACGAGCCAGAATCAGTTCGACGGATTCACCTACTGGAGCCGGCGCATCGCCGGGCGCGACAAGGTGATTCTCGACGGCGACTTCACCATCATGCACAGCTATGCCAATCCCGCCGAAAAGGAATTCGCCATATCCATCCAGCTGATGGCCGGCGGTCCGATTGCCGTCACCGACCAATACTGCACCATTGGCGAAGGCGACGTAGCGTACTATACCAACGAGGAAATGCTCGCACTGAACAAGGACCGTTTCGTGGGACATCCCATGGACGACGAGCTGATGTCGCCCGGCAGCAACATTTGGTACGGTCAGATGAGCAACGGCGATTATGTGGTGGGATTCTTCAATCGCGGCGAAGAGGAGAAGTCATTCTCTTTGAATCTTGCCGATATCGGCATCTCGCAGCAGATGGCGGTGCGTGACCTGTGGCGCCATGCCGACGAAGGACGCACGGCAAAGCTTGAGGCCACCGTCGCACCTCATGGATGCAAGATAATGAGGCTCAGTAAATAACGTAACAATGTCAATATTACAATCAGAAAAACTTTAATCAAATAATTTCTATGAACCATTTAATGACAATAGTATCGGCGGCAGTGGTTTCGATGTCGCTTCCGGTAATGGTAAATGCCGAAACCACCCCTATCGTAGTGCCTGACGGCGAGAACGTGTATATCGTCGGCGACGGCATCAGCTGGGTGCCCGGACTGAAGGCAATGAACAGTTCCGAGAAAGGTGTATATACCTGGGAAGGGTTCATCCCCAAACACACAGAGGGCGATACCGGCCGTTTCCGCGCGCAGATAGGCAGCGACTGGTCCAGACCCGTTCATCCGCTGACCGACGGCGTCAAGGTAGGAGAGACCCCGGTAACGGAAACTCCGCTCTCCGACGCCCCGACTACTGACGGTGACATGAACTGGCACGCAGCCGCCGGCGGCAACTACGCACTCGTGTTTGACTTCAACAATTGCACGCTCAAGGCTACATATTCCCGGATCGATGTGCAGGGACTGTACCTGATAGGAGCTGCTACGCCCGGAAACTGGGAAGTAGCAGACGCGACGCCAATGACACCTGACGCGGACAACAATAAGATCTATACCTGGGAGGGAGATCTTAAAGTCGGGGAATTCAAGATTCTTACCGACCTTACGGAAGGTTATGACGGACTTACCCTTCATCCGTTGGCAGCGAACACGCCCATAGGCAAGGATAAAATCGACAATGCTCCTTTCGCTTGCTATAAAGGTGGCGACGACAACAAGTGGAATGTCTCGGTGGCCGGCACATACAAGCTGACATTCAATTGCGAGGATTGCACCATGAGTTCCGAATTTGTCAAAGAAACGGAATACGAATGGCCTGCGGTGACTCCGATTGAAACTGAGACCCTTTACCTCATCGGCGTCGTATGCGGCTGGAACAAAGACAACGCCCCGGCATGTACAAAGGCTGCGGAAGGCAATGTGTTTGTCTACGAGGGCCAGCTGCCGGAAGGTACGTTCCGCGCCACCACTACAAAGGCCTGGGGAACGCATATCCGTCCGAAAGTCAATAACTGCCCGATCGGATCGGAAGCCTATGCCGGCGATTTCACCTACGTGGATGAGCCTGACTTCAATTGGGATGTGAAGGAAGCCGGAAACTACCGGCTGACATTCGATCTCGATAACTGGACTATCAATACGGAACGTCTGGATGTGTCTTCATCGGCTCAGTTTGTAATTGGCAATATGGATAATGTGCCGTGCGAGTATTACAACCTGAACGGCGTAAGGGTTCAGTCGCCGTCCAAGGGTATTTATATCGTAAAACAAGGTTCGAAAGTCTCGAAAGTAATAATCAATTGATTCCTGAATTTCAGGAGGAGGGAATAGACAGACTTCCGGAAGTCTATTCCCTCCTTTTTTTTATATCAGGAACGATGCTGGATTTAGGTTAAACAACGATAGCAATATATAGCAATACAGGGTATATGAACAACAGATTGGGATTGATGCCGGCATGTGTGACTGTAATGGTATGTAGCGGTATCTGCCGGGGAGCGACAGATGCCGGAATGAACGCCTTTGTCGACGACCTTATGGGAAGAATGACGCTGGAAGAAAAAATCGGTCAGCTTAATCTTCCGGCCGGAGGCGACGTGGTGTCGGGTCAGGTGTTCGACACCGACCTGGCCGGCCTTGTGTCGACAGGTAGAGCCGGCGGCTTCTTCAACGTGAAGGGTGTGGACAGGATTACGGAGTTCCAGCGGCTGGCGGTAGAGAAATCGCGGCTCGGAATCCCGCTCCTGATCGGTGCCGATGTCATACACGGTTATGAAACCGTGTTTCCCATACCGATAGCCCTTTCGTGTTCGTGGAATCCCGAGGCGATAGAGCGCATGGCGCGCATATCGGCCATCGAGGCGAGTGCCGACGGCGTCAATTGGACATTCAGCCCTATGGTGGACATCTGCCGCGACGCCCGCTGGGGACGCATCGCCGAAGGATCGGGCGAGGACCCGTGGCTCGGCTCGCTGATGGCCGCGGCCTATGTGCGGGGCTATCAGGGAGCCGACATGAGTCGCGACAATGAGATTATGGCCTGCGTAAAGCATTTCGCCGCTTATGGCGCTCCCGAGGCCGGACGCGATTATACTTCGGTCGACATGAGCGCGCAAAAACTGTTCAATTACTATCTGCCTCCCTATAAGGCGGCCGTGGAAGCCGGAGTCGGAAGCGTGATGACTTCGTTCAATCTCCTGAACGGCGAGCATCCCACAGCGAGCCGCCGGCTGCTTGACGACATCCTGCGTACCCGGTGGGGTTTCAACGGAATGGTGGTGACCGATTACAATTCCATCAGCGATATGGCCACTCTCGGTCTGGCAGAAAAGGCCGAGGCCGCCGCTATGAGCCTAAAGGCCGGCACAGACATGGACATGGTGTCGAACGCATATCTCGGCACACTTGCCGAGTCGTATAAAAAAGGGCTTGTCACCATGACCGAGATTGACAACGCCTGCCGTCGTGTGCTTGAGGCGAAATATAAGCTCGGACTTTTCTCCGATCCGTATAAATATTGCAAGCCCCGACGTGCGAAAACAGAATTATACACCGATGCGCATCTGAAGGCCGCGCGGGAGATAGCCGCCGAGACATTTGTCCTTCTCAAGAATGACAACGGTCTGCTGCCGCTTCGTAAGAAAGGGAAAATAGCGCTGATCGGGCCGCTTGCCGATGCCGGAAACAATATGTGCGGCATGTGGAGCCAGCTGTGTGTCGATTCGCGCCACATATCCCTGCTGCAGGCCTTCAGGGAAGAGCTTGGCGACGATGCGGAGCTGATATATGCTCAGGGAAGCAACGTCTATTACAGCGAAAAGACGCAGCAGTATGCCACCGGGCGTCGCGCTATTCCGCGAGGCGATGACGGAGAGTTGCTTCAGAAGGCCCTCGATGCAGCGGCAAAGGCCGACGTAATCGTGGCGGCTTTGGGCGAGAGCTGCGAGATGTCGGGCGAATCCGCGTCACGCTCCGATATCACTATTCCCGATGCGCAACGTGACCTGCTGAAAAAACTTGTCGCCACAGGCAAGCCGGTGGTGCTCCTGCTGTTTACCGGGCGTCCTCTGGTACTCGACTGGGAAAGCGAGAACGTTCCGGCCATCCTGAATGTATGGTATGCCGGCAGCGAAGCCGGCCATGCCGTTTCCGACGCTGTGTTCGGCAGGACGAATCCGTGCGGCAGGCTCACGACCACATTCCCCCGGGCAGTAGGGCAGGAGCCTTTGTATTACAATTATCTGCAATGCAGCCGCCCGCCGTGGACCGACGACCATTTCGCGGCATATAGCAGCAGCTATATAGATGTGCCCAATACACCACTTTACCCGTTCGGGTTCGGATTGAGTTACACCACTTTCGATTATGGCGAGCCGGTGCTGTCGTCCGACATCATTTCCGACAGCAAGCCTGTAAGGATTTCGGTTGCTGTGACCAACACGGGCAAACGGGAGGGCGTGGAGACGGTACAGCTGTACATACACGACTGTCTCGCATCGCTGGCCCGGCCGGTCAGGGAACTGAAGAATTATCAGCGTGTCACGCTAAAGCCCGGAGAAACAAAGAAGGTGGAATTCACGCTAACTGTCGAGGACCTGAAATTCTATAATGCCGACCTGAAGCGGGTGTACGAGCCGGGAGATTTCGAGATTATGGTTGGTCCGGACTCCGGACATCTGAACGTAAAACGAATAAAAGGAATATGATGATACGAAAACTGACATTATCTCTTGTGTTGCTGGCGGCGTCGTCCGCGGCATATTCCGCAGGTGACGGCAACAAGCCCGCACATCGCTTTTATTCCGTCGAATCGGGAAACGACAGTACGGCACGGGGAATAGAATATACCATCGAAACGATGAGGTCGGGGAATACCGAAATCATAACCCTGAACCTGCGCAACACGCGCCATACTCCCTACCAGCCGCTGAAAGCAGGCCTGAAGCTGGGAATCGACACGTATATGGATTCCTATCCGGAATGGTACGGCAAGTTTTTTCCGACACTTGCCGTCTGCGAGCCTGATCATTTTTACGGCTATATGCAGTCGCCGGAGGGAAAGGTCAAGGCCGTGGTGTCCGCAGACCCGATTGCGTCGTGGAGTCTCGATTACAACATGGGATACCCGGACTGGACACAGGAAAACCGGTGGTTCTACGGCCACAGGATAGAGTGCCTGAACCTGGATATGCTGTGCCGTGGGCCGCTGCCCGACCATAACCCGCTGCTCTGGAAACTCGAACCGGGCGAGCGACGCTCGTGGACGGTGAAGATAATAGATCTCGACGCCCCGGACAGCTTTGAGGAGGTCGTGTACCGTAATACGGGAGCACCGGTGCTGGCGATGGAACGCACGTCATGTTCGCCGGGCGATTCGCTTGAGATAAAGGTATGGGGCTCCGCACCCCGTATGAAGGTGGATGGGAATGTTATGGATCTGCAAAAGGTGGATGATTCTCTATGGCGTGGAATATACCGAGCCACGGAACCCGGTGTGAAGGACATCAACGTATGTGACGGCGTCCGTCAGGCGCACGGCACCGTTGCCGTGCGTCATCCGTGGAACGCCACGATGCGGCTGGCGCGCGAAGCCGTGGTCCGGTACAGGCAGAAGCCTACGTCGCATGTCGAAAGCTGGTATGGATTCCACACGGCGTTCGATGCCGCGCGCATAATGCCCGAACCGGGCATAGACAGCGTGATCAACCGACGGTTCGATATGGTGGTAGACAAGATATTCGATCGCGAGAAAGGAACCCCGTATAAATTCCACTGGCGCATACAGAACGTGTCGTCGACAATCGGAATGCTGGCGGACCGTTATCTTGCCTTCGGCAACCCCGCCGACCTTGATTTGGGTGAACGGATGGCCCGGTATGTCATGGATTGCCAGCGTGAGGACGGAGCATATATGAATGGTCACACCGACTATACGTCCGTAATCTATCCGGCCAAAAGTATGCTTGAACTTGCCGACGCCGAGCGCGTGGCAGGCAGGAAAAAGCAGGCTGCACGTATCGAGGCGTCAGCACGGCGCGCCATCGACCATCTGGCGGCCGCCGACGGCGACCTTGAGACCGAGGGACAGATCACATACGAAGACGGCATGATAAGCTGTTCGGCCCTGCAGCTTGGAGAACTTGCGTTGCGTAGCAGGAATGCCAAGGATCGGCGCAGATATACCGAGGCGATGCTCAGGCTACTTGACGGCCACGACTGCCTCACGCAGCTGCGTGTGCCCGACGGACGCCGGCGTGGCGGCACACTTCGGTTCTGGGAAGCGCAGTACGACGTGTTCATGTTGCCCAACATGATCTCGTCGCCCCACGGCTGGAGCGCATGGAGGGCGTATGCCACATACTATGCCTATCTGCTGACAGGTCAGGAACGATGGCTGCGCGAGACTTTCGACGCCGCGGCCGCCTTTGCGGCATTGATCGACCACAGGACCGGCGACCTTAACTGGGCTTTTGTCGTCGACCCGTATGTCGATGCGCTTCAGGTATGTGAACCCGACACAAGATTCACGGCCGACGACGGTACTTACGGCAATCCTCATCCCGAACTGTATCCGAACCGGAAAATTATCGTAGGCGAACAATACGTGCCGATGATTGCCGACTGGCAGACTATAGTGTCGAGCGACAATGACGTGCACGAATGCTTCAAGTTCATAGCCGAAGCCGTGTTGTGCAACGCCTTTGTCGTCGAGAGGCCCGACGGGTCGTTCGGCACTTACAATTGCCGTCTGGTCAGAGAAGGGGATGACCTCCGGGTGACCGCTGACGAACCGCAGATAAGGAATCTGCATATCAATCTGATCCATCCCCGTAAGGTGGTGTTTGACGGTAAGATAACGTCAGACCAGCCTCCGGTCACGGTAAGGTGACGTCAGATCAGGCCCTGGTCGCGGAAGGAGAAGTAGGAGTCGGTGGTGACGATGACGTGATCCAGGAAGCGGAGCTCCAGGGTCTTGCAGGCCTTGGCGAAACTGTCCGTGAGCTGCCGGTCCGGTCCGCTGGGCTGGCATGCTCCCGACGGATGGTTGTGACACAGCACCACGGCCTGTGAGTCGTTGAGCAGGGCATGTTTCAGCACTTTCTTTATATCGAACAGGGTGGAGGTGGCGCTCCCCTCCGACACTTTCAGCTGCCCGATGACGCGGTGGGCGTTGTTGAGAAACAGAGCCCACATCTCCTCGTACAGCAGATTGGCTATGGTGGGCTTCATGTATTCGTATATGTGGGATGACTGGGTGATGAGTTTCAGGTCGGTCACCTTCTCGCGTGCGTACCGGCGCATAATTTCCAGCATGGTGCGGATTTCCAGCACCTTGACCGGGCCTATCCCCTTGATGGCCATGAATTCGCGGTCGGTCATCCGTTCCAGCAGGGTGAACTGGTTCTGCCTGCTGTTCATCAGGGTTTCGGTTATCTTTGTTATGGGATTGCCGGGCTGGCCCACGCGTAACATTATGGCCAGCAGTTCGGCGTTGGTGAGATGCTGCAGCCCGTATTTCTCCGCCTTCTCGCGAGGGCGGTCGTCGGGGTGTAATTCCTTGACGGTACTCATAGGCCTTCGTTTTTGCCCATGCGTATCTCGCGTTCCTTGGCTTCATCGCGGCCGCGGCCCATTATGATTTTGGTTACGTATGCCTTTATGAATCCGGTGCCGTAACCTGTCAGCTGCACCATTGCGGCCACGATGGCCTTTGACGCTATCTTCAGGCTTCGGGTGGCCGCTATCGCGCCTATCCACAGGGCCACGATATAAAGGCCGAGAGGAATCAGCAGCCAGGGACACCAGACGCTGCCTGTCAGCAGCCCGAGCGCACCGATGGTGAACACGGCGGGAAGCCAGTGCACCAGTTTCATCGAGCCGGGGTACAGCAGTTCGAGCGTGATGCGCGACTGGCCGAACACATGCACCTGTTTCCAGAATTTCTTCATGTCGACGCGGCGCTTGTGGAAAACCTCCACGTCGGGGAACAGCGTGATGCTGAATCCGGCCATGCGTATGCGGGTGGACATGTCGATGTCCTCGCTGAACATCTCGCGGAAACCGCCGACGGTCTCCCACACCCGGCGCGAATAGCCCATGTTGAACGTGCGGGGAGTGAATTTCTCCATCGACACCTTGCCGCCGCGAATGCCGCCGGTGGTCAGGAAGGCGGTCATGCTGTAGTTGATGGCCTTCTGTGTGTCGGTAAACGACTGGTGCGCGGCGTCCGGTCCGCCGAAACAGTCCACGGGATTCGCGGCCAATGCCTTGCGCAGTTTCGCGAAATAGTCGGGCGGCAGGATGCAGTCGGAATCGACGAATACGAAGAAATCGCCTTTGGCGCGTTCCAGTCCGTAGTTGCGCGCTATGCTGCGTCCTTCGTTCTCTTTATGATAATATTGAAGGCGGAGGGACGGATATCCCTTCGCCTTCTGCACTCCGTCGGAGTCTGATTCAAGAGTGAGGCAAGGGATTGTGGAACCGTCCTCGACGATCACCACTTCGAATCCCTTGTCGGTCTGGTCGCACAGACTTGCGAGCAGGTCGGCCACCTCGTCGGGGCGGTTGTACACCGGCACGATAAGGGAGAACAACAGCTGCTGGTCCGTGGCCATGGCTAAATGTCTTAAGCGGGGTTTAGGCATCGTTCCTTAAAAAATGTATACGCCAGGGTCGCAGATGTACCTCAGATTTAGCCTTGCAGACTC